>NZ_JBGCUL010001314.1:0-1073 GCF_054177685.1 Pseudomonas sp. P5_A2_2 | reverse complement strand
GGATGGGGCAGAGAGGCCTTGAGGAACGGCGAATCGACCTGTTCCATGTAGCGCCCGACCGGATACCCGTCAACGCGCAGTTCATTGCGAATGCCATGGTTGGCCTGGACAATCGCGCCGACCGTCCAGCCACCCTGGGCGCTGTTCAAGCGTCGCGACGCGGTGCCGATGCCGCCCTTGAATTCGTGGCAGATCATGCCGCTGCCACCGCCGACATTACCTTCGGTCACTGGACCGCCCGCCGCCGAACGCACGGCCTGGGCCACGTGTTCAGGCTTCACGTGAAAGCCGTTGATGTCGTTGAGCAGGCCGTCGAAGGTTTCCAGCACCACCGGCATGTTCCAGTAGAGGCGCCCGTCATCTGGTTGCTGCTCGCGGTCGAGCACGATCAGCGCATCGCGCACCACGCCCAGGCTGTGGGTGTTGGTGAAGGCGATGGGGCTGGTCAGCAAGCCCGCTTCGCGAATCCACTCCAGCCCCGTGGCATCGCCGTTGCCGTTGAGCACATGCACGCCGGCAAAGCACGGCTGCTGGCTGGTGGAACCGGCACGCGGTTCGATGACGGTGACGCCGGTGAGGATGTCGCGGCCGGTGGCAGTGCGTCCTCGTACATTGCTGTGGCCGACCCGAACGCCGGGGACGTCAGTGATGGCGTTGAGCGGGCCGGGCTGCAGTTGGCCGAACTGGATGTTCAGGTCGCGGGCACGTGGTTTCATGGGTTTTCTCATCTTCGATTCGTGGCAGAAAAAAGAATATTTGTTGGGCACCACGGACCCTGTGGGAGCAAGCTCGCTCCCACAGGGTTTTGTGATGTCCTCGTCACTGACCGTTTTTGACCTTGCTCCAGATCCGCGTGCGCACGCGCTCGGTGACCGGCGGCAGGGGCTGTAGGGTGAACAAGGTGGCCATGGCTTCGGCAGGCGGATAGACGGCCGGGTTGCTGCGGGTCGCTTCGGCCACCAGCGTGGTGGCGCTGCGGTTGCCGTTGGGGTAGTTGAGGTGGTCACTGACCGGGGCGATGACCTCAGGGCGCATCAGGTAGTCGATGAAGGCCATCCCTTGTTCCGGGTGCG
>NZ_JBGCUL010001313.1:0-1073 GCF_054177685.1 Pseudomonas sp. P5_A2_2 | reverse complement strand
GCGAAGTGGTGGGTTGGGAGCGCGCGAACTTCTTTGCACCGGAAGGTCAGAAGCCGGAATACGGGTACAGCTGGGGTAAAMAAAACTGGTTCGAGTGGTCGGCAGCCGAACACAACGCGGTGCGCAAAACCGTCGGCCTGTTTGATCAAAGTTCCTTCGCCAAGATACTGGTCCAGGGCCGCGATGCGATGTCGGTGCTCAACCGGATTTGCAGCAACAACATTGATGTCGAGCCGGGGAAGATCGTTTACACCCAGTGGCTTAATGAGCGCGGTGGTATCGAGGCCGACCTGACCGTGACACGACTTGAGAAGGAGTCGTTCCTCATCGTCACCGGTCCATGGACGCAGACTCGCGAGCTGAACTGGTTGCGCCGCAACACGCCGGACGAGGCGAATGTTGTCTACACCGATGTCACCTCGTCGATGGCCGTGATCAGCGTGATGGGTCCTAACGCCCGCAATTTGCTGCGACCGCTGACCACCGACGACCTCTCCAACGAGGGCTTCCCATTTGCCACGTCCAGGGAGATCGAACTCGGCTATGCCCGCGTACGAGCGTCACGGATTACCTACGTGGGCGAGTTGGGCTGGGAGCTGTACATCCCGACTGAATTCGCCCCGGATGTATTCGACCGAATCGTCGCGGCGGGTGAGCCCCACGGCTTGAAGTTGTGTGGTTATCACGCCCTGAACTCCCTGCGTATCGAGAAGGGCTATCGCCACTTCGGCCACGACGTGGTGGAGGAGGACACGCCGCTGGAAGCCGGGCTGTCGTTTGCTTCGGACTTCAACAAGGCCGGCGGTTTCATCGGCAAAGAGGCGTTGCTCAAGCAGAAAGCCGAAGGCGTGAAAAAACGCATGGTCCTGTTCAAGTTCCTCGACCCGGAGGCCACCAACTACCACGAAGAACCGATCTATCGGAACGGAGAAATCGTCGGCCGCACCACCTCTGGCATGTACGGCCACTTCATCGGCGGCGAGGCCACCAACTACCACGAAGAACCGATCTATCGGAACGGAGAAATCGTCGGCCGCACCACCTCTGGCATGTACGGCCACTTCATCGGCGGC
>NZ_JBGCUL010001312.1:0-1077 GCF_054177685.1 Pseudomonas sp. P5_A2_2 | reverse complement strand
ACGGTGCCCAGAACCTGGCGGCCCTCGGTGGCGCCCTGAGCCCGGTGATTTGTGGTTTTCTATTGATGCACACCCCCGCACCCACAATGTTCTATGCCTTGAGCGCACTGACCGCGATGGGTGGGTTCCTGTGCTTCATGAGCGGTCGTCGGGTGGCTCCAGTGCAAAAATAATGCACTGGAACTGCATCAATATGAACCTTTCAACCGTCAGTCCCACCTTGGGCACCGGGTCAATACATGCACCACGCCATCCGCCAGCACCATCACCCCCGGCACACCCGCTGCACGCAAGGCCTGTTCGTCCAGTCGGGTGACATCACGCAGCTGGACCCGCACTCGCGTTATCGCAATGCGTTGTTGCGACGCCAGGTTATCCAGCCCACCCAGCGCGGCGACCACGCTCGACGGCAGGTCCGTAGAACGCAGGGCCGCCACCTTCGGCTCATCCACCAGCAGATCCGGGGTCAATGCCTTCCAGAACGCCCGTTGCATTTTCTCGAACATGTTCAGTTCTCCAACACCTGTGAAGTTTCGACCATCGCCTGCTGCTGCGAAGACAAGGCCTCGCGGACCTGCTCAGCGCTCTCCAGCCCGAGTATCTGATGCGCGACTGCCTGACAGTCGCTGAGCTCGACCTCGCGAATTGCGGCTTTGATCGCCGGAATCAGTGGCACGCTGACCGACAGTTCATCCACCCCCAGCCCCAGCAACAGTGGCACCGCCAGAGTCTCCGAAGCCAGCGCCCCACACACCCCGACCCACTTGCCATGGGCATGGGCGGCCTTCACGGTGCTGGCGATCAGACGCAGTACCGAGGGGTGAAAACTGTCGGCCTGGCTGGCCAGACGTGGGTGATCGCGGTCCATGGCCAGGGTGTATTGGGTCAGGTCGTTGGTGCCTATGGAGAAGAAATCCACCTCGGGGGCAAACAGGTCCGCCATCAATGCCGCGGACGGGACTTCGATCATGATGCCCAGTTTCGGCAGCGCCTTGAGCCCGAGCGCCAGCGCCTCTTCTTCCAGCATCTGCCGCGCCAGGCGCAGCTCCGACAACTGGCTGACCATCGGCAGCATGA
>NZ_JBGCUL010001311.1:0-1078 GCF_054177685.1 Pseudomonas sp. P5_A2_2 | reverse complement strand
GCCGGAAAGCACGTGGATGGCGAAGCGCTTGTTCTTGATCAACACCGGGTAGGAATCGGAGCTGTAGTTGGGGCAGAACAACACCAGGGCCGGGTCCATCGACAGCGAGCTGAAGGCGCTGGCGGTCAGGCCGACGATTTGCCCGTCGTCATCCAGGGTGGTGATCACGGTCACTCCGGACGGGAACGAACCCATGACTTGTTTATAGATGGCGGCATCGATCATTGGACGGTCCTCGGGTGGTGTGACGCGTTTTTTATGTGTTTGTAGGTCTGATGGTATACCGTAATACATCGATTGCAAGGTCTTTTTAGGTGAACCGATAAACGTAAGGTGTTCGTCGGAAACCCAATGATTACGGGGTTTTCAGCTAGCAAGTGCTGACGTGAATCGGGCAGGATGCCGGCTCAGATGCTTGTTCAAAGACCGGATCAGTCTTGTTTAAAGTTTGGAATACCATAATATGGTTCGCATCTGAGGGGCGGCCAGAGAGTCCCCCCGGTTTGGCTTCATACAAAGATAAGAACAGACAAACTCGAGTTCATGCACATGTCCCAGATGTCCCGGCAAGATCCGTTGATCGAGAATCACACGGTCGACTACGTTCCACTCGCAGAGCGCCACGGGAAGGCCCGCGATCTTTTCACCCTGTGGTTCAGCACCAACATCGCGCCACTGCCCATCGTCACCGGCGCGATGGTGGTCCAGGTGTTCCACCTCAACCTGTTCTGGGGCTTGCTGGCGATTGCCCTCGGGCACATGGTCGGCGGTGTGGTGATTGCCCTCGCGTCCGCCCAGGGGCCGTGCATGGGCATTCCGCAGATGGTGCAGAGCCGTGGTCAGTTCGGCCGCTATGGCGCGCTGCTGATCGTGTTCTTCGCKGCGCTGATCTACATCGGTTTCTTCATTTCCAACATCGTGCTGGCAGGTAAATCGATTGTCGGCATTGCGCCGTCGGTTCCGGTGCCGGCCAGCATTCTCATCGGTGCCCTCAGTGCCACGGCGATCGGGGTGATTGGCTACCGCTTCATCCATACCCTCAACCGCATCGGCACCTGGGTGATGGGCAGTGCCTTGC
>NZ_JBGCUL010001310.1:0-1080 GCF_054177685.1 Pseudomonas sp. P5_A2_2 | reverse complement strand
GGGCTGGCCGCGCTGTTGCAGGAGATCGCCGACGCCAGCGGGCAAGTTTCCGATCGCCTGGCACTGCGGCATTTCGCCCATGTCGACGATGTCAGCCAGCGCACGGTGTCCGTCTGATGAGTGCTCACTACCAGATTTCCCACGACACCCATTATCACTATGACAGCCCGGTGTCCCTGGCCCAGCAACTGGCGCATTTGTGGCCGCGACCTTGTGCCTGGCAGCGCTGTACCGACCGGCAATTGCAGATCAGTCCGCAGCCGACCTCGCGTCGCGATGAGTTGGATGTGTTCGGCAATCCGCTGACCCGGCTGGCGTTCGAGCGTCCCCACGATGAGTTGCTGGTCAACGCCAGCCTCACGATCGAAGTGTTGCCCCGGCCTGTGCTGGACCTCAATCGGTCTGCGGCGTGGGAAGACACACGAAGCGCGCTGACCTACAGCAGCCAACCGCTGTCGCCCGAGCTGCTCGAAGCCTGCCGATACCGGTTTGAATCGCCGTATGTGCATTTGAAGAAAAACTTCGTCGAGTTCTCGCAAAGCTGTTTTCCACCCGGTCGACCGTTACTGCTCGGCGTGCAGGCGCTGATGGAGAAAATGTTCAGCGAGTTCACCTTCGATGCCGAGGCAACCCAGGTGGCGACGCCGCTGGTGGAGGTGCTGGAGCGCCGACGCGGGGTCTGCCAGGACTTTGCTCACCTGATGCTCGCTTGCGTGCGTTCCCGAGGGTTGGCGGCGCGCTACGTCAGCGGCTACCTGCTGACCCAGCCACCGCCGGGTCAGCCACGGTTGATTGGTGCTGATGCATCCCACGCCTGGGTTTCGGTGTTTTGCCCGGTGCTGGGGTGGGTGGATTTCGATCCGACCAACAATGTGCAACCGGCACTGGAGCACATCACCCTGGCCTGGGGCCGGGATTTTTCCGATGTGTCGCCGTTGCGGGGGGTGATTCTGGGTGGGGGTAATCACGATCCGGAAGTTCGGGTAACGGTGATGCCACTGGAGTAACAGGGATCAAAATGTGGGAGCGAGCTTGCTCGCGATAACGGACTGGCAGTCAAAGAAATGTTGGATGCAGGGA
>NZ_JBGCUL010001309.1:0-1080 GCF_054177685.1 Pseudomonas sp. P5_A2_2 | reverse complement strand
CCCTAGCACCCCATCTCCTTTTTCATACTTCTTGAAAGACTCCGAAATATCACTCTGGATTTTTCTAAGCTAGTATTTACTTGAGCTCCAGCGGTGTTCTGCTCTACGAGAGTCCAGTAACGTCCATCAAGAGCCGACGTTTTTGTGGGGGTAAAAGTAGGGGGARYCCATTTCATGGSCAAAATYACCATCAAAGAACTCGAGTCGCTGAYCRCSRAWGATGCCGGCCGRATCCTCMGGGAGGATGGCAATCTSGCSGGTCGAATYTCMSTSCKYAASGRCGGYGTRTCGGTCAGCTTTTCTATCGKTATYGYTRGGGCGASCARAAMAAAGAGTACGCCTGCGGRWCCTGGCCRCGCAAATCCCTGACSGACATCCKCAAGGCRCGYAACCAGGCTAGGGCGCTCATCGATGAGCAGATCAATCCCAACGAGCAGAAGAAAACCACCAAGGCACAGGCATACGCCGCAGCTAACGTAGAGGCCGAACAGGTAAAAACGACGAAGGTGCAAACGCTGACCGTCCAGGATCTGGCCAGCGCCTGGCTGTTGGATGGCGTGGCGCGCAAAGATGGCAATGCCGAGTTGCAGCGCCGTTTTAACAAGGACCTATTCCCGGCACTTGGCAGGACCGCGGTGAACAATGTTTCCGAACACGATGTTCGGGCGCTGATCTGCACCGTGGTCAACCGCGGCGCTCACCGTCAAGCCATCAGCTTCTTCGCCGACCTCACCCAGATGTTCAGCTGGGCTAGAAAGCGCCAACCTTGGCGGGCGTTACTGGTTGAGGGTAATCCGACTGAGCTGGTCGACATCTCCCCCCTGATCCCTGCCGACTACGAAGCGGAAAGAAGCCGGATCCTTTCCCCGGCGGAGCTGTTGGAACTGCACAACCGCTTCCAGCAAATGACCGCCGATTACGACGCCCTCCCCGCGGGCCAAAAATACGACGGTATTCGGCCGCTAAAGAAGGAAACGCAGCTCGCGCTCTGGATCAGCCTGGGCACCTTGTGCCGGATTGGCGAGTTGCTGCAGGCCGAATGGAAAAATGTCGATCTGGACCAGCAGACCTGGTTCCTCC
>NZ_JBGCUL010001308.1:0-1084 GCF_054177685.1 Pseudomonas sp. P5_A2_2 | reverse complement strand
GTGCTTGGCAACGGGCGGAGGGCATGTTTCTCGCGCCCTTGCCTCCACAGATCGCTAGTTGGCTTTCCCACTACGGGTATGAGATTGAGCGGGACAGCCAGTCGGAAGTTGATGTGTTCCAATATCATCAGGAATACAGCTTCAATGCGCTTGAGAGAGAACTTGCCAGTCAAAAAACAGAGTCCGCTCGGCTTTTGGATGTTGTTGAACAGCAAATATCTCATAACTCAGCACTTCAAGATGAATTGACCAGGCAAGTCGAACACGCCCAACTTGTAGAGCAAGACTGGTTGGCACGCGGGGAATTGATTCAGCAGCATTCGATTACGCTTGAGTCGCAGATAAACCACAACCGTCTTCTTCAGGAAGAGTTAGCCACACAGTCCCAACACATCCACCATTTAGAGGAGGATTGGGTTGCTCGTGGAGAGTTGATTGGGCAGCATTCGAAGACGCTCGAAATGCAAGCTAGTCAGAATTTTCTTCTTCAAGAAGAGTTGGCCAATCTGTCTCGACATACCCAATGTGTGGAGCAGGATTGGGCTGCCCGTGGGGATTTGATCGAGCAGCAGTCGAGTTCGCTCGAGACGCAAATCGGCCAGTACCTCATCCTTCAGGAGGCGTTAGTCAAACAATCTCAGCACATCCAGCTTTTAGAGCAGGATTGGGCTGCCCGTGGAAACTTGATCGAGCAGCACTCAATTTCGTTGGAATCGCAAATTTCCCAGAATCTGATCCTTCAGGAGGAACTGGTCAAACAGTCTCAGCATATTCAACGTGTTGAGCAGGATTGGGCCGCCCGTGGAGATCTGATTGAAGAACACTCAATTTCTCTAAAATCACAAATTTCCCAGAACCTGATCCTTCAGGAGGAACTGGCCAAGCAGTCTCAGCATATTCAGCGTGTTGAGCAGGATTGGACTGCCCGTGGGCATTCGATTGCTCAACTCTCAGAAAATCTTCAGGCTCAGGTAAGTCAAATTTCCTTACTTGAACGGGACGTGATGGAAAAAGCTGAGCATATCCAGTTTGTAGAACAGGAGCTGGCCGCTCGTGAAGAATTGATCAAAGAGCTCTTAAATAC
>NZ_JBGCUL010001307.1:0-1085 GCF_054177685.1 Pseudomonas sp. P5_A2_2 | reverse complement strand
GTCTACTGAGGCACATGGGCAATCCTTTGTAATTATAAGGGTCTTTATTTAACTTCATAAGGATKTCCTCGTTGCTRAYAACRCGCTCCTCGCTGCTTGTTAATAAGTCAAGCACAACGCATTCCATGCGAGTTAAATGGATAATCGTTAGGCTGTTAGAAAGCAGGCGTTGGGGGTTGTTGAGCGCCCAAGTTTGTAATTTTGGTATGTTGATGCGATCAGTTACACACGTAGRACCGCGRTGGTCGATCCAGGCARYAACCTCATCGATAGTATGTCCGARGGCAATWRAGTCYTCRTCGKAAGGATTGAGMKGGGCGGGGGKWAGATCTTCTGGCATAGCGCTTCCTCCATGCACAAAAAAAGCGTAGCCCAAGAGGCGCGCCCACTGTAAATAGACGGCAAAAAAAAACCCGCATGGGCGGGATTAAAGGGGGTCGAACAAAAAGAAAGGTGCTGATCCGTTAGCACAGGTCAGCTTAGACGGGAGTTGGCAGAGTGCTCTGACGGAAAATAACGCAGCGCCTGGGTCGCTCTCAATCGTTCATCAATTCGGCGATTCCGTGCATGATGACCTTCAAGTTCTCATGAGTTTCGTTAATGAGTTGCGGATTCTGCCTGTGTCATCGGTGGAGCCGTGCAGCTGCAAAGGTGCCATGCCCAGCAGTGATCGGGGGCGCGTCGAGTAAATAGCTCACTCCGGCGTCATGAGAACCGCGAGCGTAAACTTGATGAACTCTTCGTTCTTGTCGATGGTGTCCAAGGCGCCGCGGACGTTATCGGCGATATCGGCCGCGCCGCGTTGCTCGACCCAGTTCGCAAGCTCCAAGATGGCGGCCTCCAAGGCGAGCTGGTTTTCGTTGATCTTGAACAGCAGTGAAGGGAATAGATCTGAATTTGGCATGTGCTAATTCTCCGGGACGAAGAAAGCGTAGCAGAGGCAAACTAGGGGTTTGAGGTTCAGTTCGGCAGAACGCCTGGAAAGGATGGCACTACTGTAGGAATATACAACGATAAGTTATTGATTCTTATAGGGGTATGTAGCGGTTTTGAGAGTATTGCATAGGTTTTGAGAGTATTGCATA
>NZ_JBGCUL010001306.1:0-1085 GCF_054177685.1 Pseudomonas sp. P5_A2_2 | reverse complement strand
ACTGGCAGGCCCGCAGCCTGGAACTGGCGCAACCGCAGAATCCGGAAGCGCAGACGCTCTATAAAAGCCTGGCCCGCGAACGCGACTTCTATGGTTTCCTCGCCGCCGATCGCTCGCAGTCGCCCTACTCTTTGCTCAACAAGCCGCTGGTGCTCAGTCAGGCCACCATCAACAAGGTGCGTAACACGCCCGGCGTACGCCGCGCCCTGGAACTGCACGCCCGCGGGCAGATCGTCGATGGCCGCCGTGAGTGGTACTACGTCAGCCGTCACTTCAGCCGCGACGAAATGGTCGCCCAGGCCAAACTGGCCTACGACCTGAAATGGTACTTCCCGGCGATCCGCACCATCAGCCAGGCGCAGTATTGGGATGACCTGGATATCCGCTTCCCGATGGCCCACCGCGAGACCCTGGTGCGTGAAGCGAAGAATCGCGGCCTGCATCCGAGCTGGGCGTTCGCCATCACCCGCCAGGAAAGTGCGTTCATGGACGACGCCCGCTCCGGGGTCGGCGCCTCGGGCCTGATGCAACTGATGCCCGCCACCGCCAAGGAAACCGCACGCAAGTTCAGTATTCCCTATAGCTCGCCACAGCAACTGCTGGATCCGGACAAGAACATCCAGCTCGGTGCCGCCTACCTGAGCCAGGTGCACAGCCAGTTCAACGGCAACCGGGTCCTCGCCTCCGCCGCCTACAACGCCGGCCCCGGCCGCGTACGCCAATGGTTGCGTGGTGCGGACCACCTGAGTTTCGACGTGTGGGTGGAAAGCATCCCGTTCGACGAAACCCGCCAGTACGTGCAAAACGTGTTGTCGTACTCGGTGATCTACGGTCAGAAGCTCAATGCGCCACAGCCGATCGTGGATTGGCATGAGCGGTTTTTCGACGATCAATGATCGGTAGTGCCGGCGCTCTAAAAAATGCCCGCATCAAACGATGCGGGCATTTTTTTGTCAGAGGCCTTGAAGACGCAAAGATCAAAAGATCGCAGCCTGCGGCAGCACCTACAGTTCGGCGGTAACCTTGCCATCACTGAACTGCAACGCCGCCAACCGTGCATACAACGCATTGCTGGCAATCAGCTC
>NZ_JBGCUL010001305.1:0-1085 GCF_054177685.1 Pseudomonas sp. P5_A2_2 | reverse complement strand
CTGTGGGAGCGAGCCTGCTCGCGAAGGGAGCAACTCGGTCCATGGGCTAGCCGAAGCGATAGATGTCCATGCCCAATGCCCCCATGGTGAACCCCTGATGGGCAATGCTGAACGGTCCACCTGCAGCGCGGGCAAAGTACAGCGGCAACAAGTGTTCGTCGCTGGGATGGTTGCGCACGGCATTCGGCGCTTGTTTGCGATAGTCGTGCAATGCGGCTTCGTCGTTCGCGGCGAGTTTTTCGATCATCCAGTCACGAAACGCCTGGGCCCAGGGCTCAACACTTTCGGGACCGGCATGCCAGTCCAGTTCCCGCAGGTTGTGAGTGATGCTGCCGGAGCCGATCAGCAGCACGCCTTGCTCGCGCAGGCTGGCCAGCGCGTGGCCGACGCGGGTCTGCAGGGCGGGGCCGCCACGGGTGGGCAGCGAAACCTGGACAATCGGGATCTCTGCTTGCGGGTACATCAGCGATAAAGGCACCCAGACGCCATGGTCGAAAGGCCGATTGCTGTCGATACGGGCAGGAAAGCCAGCGGTTTTCAATAACTCGGCAACCTCTGCGGCGAGTCGTGGGTCGCCGGGAGCCGGGTACCGGACTTCGAACAGGGCTTTGGGAAAACCACCGAAGTCATGCCAGGTTTCCGGTTGTGGATTGCCGCTGACCAGCAGCTCATCGCTTTCCCAGTGTGCGGAAACAATCACGATGGCTTTTGGCTTCGGTATCTCGGCGGCCAGGCGGGCGAGTGCCGGCCCGCTGGCGCCGGGTTCCAGGGCGAGCATGGGGGAGCCGTGGGATATGTACAGGCTAGGGAACATGAATGAGCTCCTGAGAGTTAAGATGCAACATCTTCAGTCAGATCATTAATCTAAATCTAATATAAGTTTTAGGGTGTTTTGATCGAATTTTCGGGGTTAATTATGCAGCCTGAGTTTTGGCACAAAAAATGGGCGGCGAACCAGATCGGCTTTCACCTGCCGCAGGTGAACCCTCATCTGAAGCGGTTCTGGCCAGCGTTAAGCCTTGAAGAAGGTGCACGCGTGTTGGTGCCGTTATGTGGAAAAAGCCTGGATTTGCTATGGCTCGCCC
>NZ_JBGCUL010000057.1:0-12598 GCF_054177685.1 Pseudomonas sp. P5_A2_2 | reverse complement strand
CTCGCTCCCACAGGTACAGCACAATCCTTGTGGGAGCGAGCTTGCTCGCGATGAGGCCAGAGGCCTTATTCACGGATCAGGGCTGAAACGCACCAATGAAAATAGCCGGGTCGACCCGCGCATCGTTCAGACTGACATTCCAGTGCATATGCGGCCCGGTCGCCCGGCCGGTCGCACCGACTTTGCCGACCACGCCACCCCGGGCCAGTTGTTGCCCCACCTTCACGTCGATTTTCGACATGTGGCAGAACATGCTGATAAAGCCCTGGCCGTGGTCGACAAACACCGTATTGCCGTTGAAGAAGTAGTTGCCGATCAGGATCACCTTGCCTGCGGCCGGGGTTTTGATCGGTGTGCCGGCGCCCACGGCGAAGTCCAGGCCAGAGTGGGGGTTGCGCTCTTCACCGTTGAAAAAGCGGCGCACGCCGAACTTGCTCGACAGCGGCCCGTTCACCGGTTTGTCCAGCAGCAGGTTGCTCGGGGTGTTGGGGCTGAATGTGCGGTAGGCCGCAATCTGTTCGGCCAGTTCACGCTCGATGCGCTTGAGATTCTCCGGGTCCGGATTGACCTGTTGGGTGTTCTTCAGGGTGATGCGCTGTTCCGGGTACTTCTTGTTGCCAACCGTAAAATTCAAATTATGACCGCCGCTGCTGACCGATTGAGCCCCTGGCTCGACCGTCAGTGGCACGCCGACGATGGCCAGCCAGTTGCTCTGTTCCTTGACCACCAGCACCGGTTTGCCTTGATAAGTGGCTTTTGGCGCCTGGGCGGACGTGCCCAGATCCACCACCGCAACGCCGCCCGGCACCGGTTTGTTCAACAGGCGGGTGATGTAGCTGTCGGCGTTGGCGTTGACGGTCAGGCACAGCAACAGCAGCGGAGCGAGGAAACGCGGCATGGATCAGTCCAGTAAAGAAAGGGTGACAGGCGTCAGGTGATTGTCTTCGACCCGCACTTGCAGTTCGCCTTCGCCCAACTTGGCCTTGAGACGCTGGCCGTTATGGGTTTGCGCGGCGCTGCGGATCGCGTTGCCGCGCTCGTCCAGCAAGATGCTGTAGCCACGGCCGAGGGTCGCCAGCGGGCTGACCACATGCAGCGTCTGCATCTGGCTTTGCAACTGCAAGCGACGGTTCTTCAGCCCTTCGCGGATCGCGCGCGGCAGGCGTTCGGCCAGGCTGTCGAGGCGCTGGCGAAGCATTGCCAGTTGCCGGCCCGGATGTTGTGCGGCCAAACGGGTTTCCAGGCGGATCAAGCGTTCGCGACGGGTGTTGAGGCTGCGCTCGAACGCGCGGCGCATGCGCATGTCCAGGTCATCCAGGCGTTGTGCTTGCTGGCGCAGGCGCTCGCCGGGATGACGCAGGCGCCGGGAAATGCCTTCCAGGCGTAGTCGATCGCGCATCAAGCGGTCACGCATGYGCATCACCAACCGTCGGTGCAGGCTTTCGACCCGACGCACCAGATCGCCGGAGTCCGGTGCCAGCAATTCGGCGGCAGCGGAAGGGGTGGGCGCGCGAACGTCGGCCACGAAGTCGCTGATCGATACGTCGGTTTCATGGCCGACGGCGCTGACAATTGGCGTCACGCAAGCGTCTACGGCGCGGGCCACGGCTTCTTCGTTGAAGCACCAGAGATCTTCCAGCGAACCGCCGCCTCGGGCCAGGATCAGTGCGTCGAAACCCCGGGCATCTGCCAGTTTCAGGGCACGGACAATCTGCGCGGTGGCTTCGCGGCCCTGTACGGCGGTGGGGATCAGGGTCAACTGCACCTGCGGTGCGCGACGGCGGAACACGCTGATGATGTCGCGGATCACCGCGCCGGTGGGCGAACTGATGATGCCGATGCGTTGCGGGTGCGCCGGTAGCGGGACCTTGCGCTCGGCACTGAACAGGCCTTCGGCGCTGAGTTTTTCCTTGAGTGCGTCGAAGGCCAGGCGCAAGGCGCCATCACCGGCCGGCTCCACGGTATCGAGGATCAGCTGATAATCACCGCGCCCTTCGAACAGCGAGACTTTGCCGCGCACCTTGACCGCCAGGCCGTCCTTCAAGGCCTGGCGAACCCGTGCCGCGTTTTGCCGAAACAGCGCGCAACGCACCTGGGCGCCGCTGTCCTTGAGGGTGAAGTACACATGGCCCGACGCCGGACGGGCGAGGTTGGAGATTTCGCCTTCGACCCAGATGTTACTGAACACGTCTTCGAGCAACACCCGCGCGCGGCCGTTGAGTTGGCTGACGGTCAGGACTTCGCGGTCCAGGCCGAGTCTTGCAAAGGGATCTTTAATCATGGGGCGCAGTTTAAAGGCATTCTGTGGTCAATCTCCATGATCCTGCACAATTCCCTTCTGGGAGGCTTTTTGTGGGAGCGAGCTTGCTCCGGGCGGCGATCCGACGATAGCGGTCCAGCAGGCGACATCGTCGGTGAATTTTAAGACGCCATCGCGAGCAAGCTCGCTCCCAGAAGGTTAAAGTCGTTGTCGGTAATCAAGGAAGACAGGGGAATGAGCGTGCTTGAGTTGTTAGGTCAATGGAATTTCGGTGCTGCGAACTGGCTGACCATCGGTACGGGCATCGCCCTGGCCTACATCGTGTTCGGCATCGCCGGCTTCGGTACGGCGCTGGTGGCGGGGCCGATCCTGATTCTGTTCATGCCGCTGTCGAAGATCGTGCCGTTGCTGGTGTTGCTCGATTTTGTCGCGGCATTTGGCAATCTGTTGCCTTCGCGGCGCGATGTGGCGAGGCCGGAGCTGTTGCGGTTACTGCCCTGCATGGCCGTGGGGTGCACGCTGGGGGTGATTTTTCTGCTGAACCTCAAGTCCGACCTGTTGCTGTTGTTGATGGGGGTGTTTATCAGCGCCTATGCGATTTACAGCCTGTGGATAAAGGCACGTCCGGCGCAGTTGTCCGCCGCTTGGGCGGTGCCGATGGGGACGGTGGGCGGAATGTTTGGCGCGTTGTTTGGCAGCGGCGGTTTTTTGTATGCGATCTATCTGAACAGCCGTTTGCCCAAGGAGGCGGCTCGGGCCACCCAAAGCGCGTTGATCAGCTGCAGTACGGTGGTGCGTTTGAGCCTGTTTGCAATCGCCGGTGTGTATGCCGATTTACCGTTGCTGGTGCTGGCGGTTTGTCTGTTGCCGGCGATGGCGCTGGGGCTGTGGTTTGGTCGACGGCTGACCATGAGGTTGTCTCGCGAGGCGTTCGTGCGCCTGGTGACGTGGCTGGTGCTGGTCAGCGGGATTGCATTGATTGGGCGTTACTTGAGCACCTGAAGGTTGCCCGTAGCGAGGCTTTTATGTGGGAGCGAGCTTGCTCGCGATGAGGGCGTCACATTCAACATCGATGTGTCTGTTCGACCGCTATCGTCGGATCGCCGCCCGGAGCAAGCTCGCTCCCACAGAAGAGCCCCCGCCGTAAGTTGTTCAGTCGTTGTACTGGCTCAACAACCGCTCCAGTCGTGCACTGAGGCGGCGTTTGATTTCGGTCTCGATGTGCGGGGCGAAATCGTCGATCACGTCTTGCATGATCAACTGCGCGGCGGCGCGCAATTCGCTGTCCAGGTGCAGCAAGTCATCCGGGTTCTTGCTGGCGGCAGGCGTCGATGTCGTCGCGGTGACAGGTTCAACGATGGGGGGCGGGGCTGTCGAAACAACGGGTGGCGAAGGCTCGCTGACGGCGTCGAACAGCATAGGAATCTGTTCCTGGTCACCGTCCTCGACCGTGTCGGTCAGCAGGGGCGGTTGCAGGTTGTCATCGCCGAGCAGTTGGCGGATCGACTCGAGGTCGTCCAGCAGGTGCGCGGACTGTTGCAGCGGTTTTGGAGTGTCCATTGAAAGGCTCAGAGTCGCTGTAAACGGTGATCTTGCAGAGGATAGCCCTGTTCGCGGTAGAAACGGAAACTCTCCCGCGCGGCCGCTCTGATCGTCGGATCCTCCACCACCACTTCCGCCACTCTGGCGAACTTGTTGGCGAAGGCCGGGACTTTCAGGTCGAGATTGACCAGCAGGTCCTGATGTTGTCCGCAGTCATTGCCCAACCCCAAAACAATCAAACCGTCAGGTTCGCTGTCGGCAGGGCCGTGGGGCACGAAGCTTTCGCCCTTGAACGCCCACAACCGCGCATCGAGATCGTCACGCTGGGCCGCATCGCTGCAATGCAGGTAGATGCGGTGGCCCATGCGCCAGGCTTTCTCGGTGAGCTTGCAGGCAAAGTCCAGGCGTGCCGAAGGATCGGCGCTGGGCAGGATATAGAAGTCGACTTTGGTCATTGCGGTTCCAGAGCGGCAAACGGCGTCACTGGAAAGTGACGCCGCAGCCCATCATCGGTTTCAGGCTTTGGCGCGGTCCAGCAGGTACTGGGTCAGCAGGGGAACCGGACGGCCAGTGGCGCCCTTGTCCTTGCCGCCGCTGGTCCAGGCCGTGCCGGCGATGTCCAGGTGAGCCCAGTTCAGGTTCTTGGTGAAGCGCGACAGGAAGCAGGCCGCGGTGATGGTGCCGGCTTTCGGGCCGCCAATGTTGGCGATGTCGGCAAATGGACTGTCAAGCTGTTCCTGGTATTCATCGAACAGCGGCAGTTGCCAGGCGCGGTCGTCGGCAGCCTTGCCGGCGCTCAGCAGTTGGCCGATCAGTTCGTCGTTGTTGCCCAGCAGGCCCGACGTATGGGAACCCAGGGCGACCACGCAGGCACCGGTCAGGGTGGCGATGTCGATCACCGCTTGCGGCTTGAAGCGCTCGGAGTAGGTCAGGGCGTCGCACAGCACCAGACGGCCTTCGGCGTCGGTGTTGAGGATTTCCACGGTCTGGCCGCTCATGGTGGTGACGATGTCGCCCGGGCGCGAAGCGTTGCCGCTCGGCATGTTCTCGGCACAGGCCAGGATGCACACCAGGTTGATCGGCAGCTTCAGCTCCAGCACGGCACGCAGGGTACCGAACACGCTGGCGGCGCCGCCCATGTCGTACTTCATTTCATCCATACCGGCGCCCGGCTTCAGGCTGATGCCGCCGGTGTCGAAGGTGATGCCTTTGCCGACCAGCGCGTACGGCTTCTCGGATTTCTTGCCGCCGTTGTATTGCATGACGATCAGGCGCGGTGGCTGGGCGCTGCCCTGGCCGACGGCGTAGAACGAGCCCATGCCCAGGGCCTTGATCTTCTTCTCGTCGAGGACTTCGACTTTCAGTTCCTTGAACTCTTTGCCCAGGTCTTTGGCCTGTTCACCGAGGAAGGTCGGGTGGCAGATGTTTGGCGGCAGGTTGCCCAGGTTGCGGGTGAAGGCCATGCCGTTGGCGATGGCAGTGGCGTGGGCCACGGCGCGCTGCACTTCAGCTTGAGCCGCCTTGATGGTCAGCAGGGTGATTTTCTTCAGGGCGCGGGGTTCGGCTTTCTGGCTCTTGAACTGGTCGAACTGGTACTCGCCATCGATCAGGGTTTCCGCCAGCAGACGGGTCTTGCCGTAGCTGTCGCGACCCTTGACCACGATTTCGTCCAGGGCCAGCACCGCATCACTGCCGCCCAGGCCTTTGAGGGTATTGAGGATGCCGGCGATGATTTTGCGGAACGGGCGGTCACCCAGTTCGTCGTCCTTGCCAACGCCTACCAGCAGCACACGCTCGGCCTTGAGGTTCGGCAGGCTGTGCAGCAACAGGCTCTGGCCAACCTTGCCGGCCAGATCGCCGCGCTTGAGCACTGCGCTGATCGCGCCGCCGCTCAGTTCGTCGAGTTGTTTGGCAACAGCGCCGAGCTTGCGGCCTTCGCCAACGGAAACCACCAGCGTGGCGGTCTTCAACGTTTCCGGGTTGACGCTTTTTACAACCAGTTCCATGTCCGGGTCCCTGAATTGATGGTTAGCACGCAAGCGCCCGACACCCTATGTGCGTCACTTGCCTGCATTTAAATAGAAAGCAAAAGAAAGGCGCCGGGATCGACCGGCCACAAAGGCCGCAGTTTGAACCTCGCTACCGGCGGCTGACAACCCTCGGTTGTACGATCTTCGGTGCTTTGACCGGCTGCTTGAGCTTGCGCAGTGACAGGTGCACCCAATCACAGGATAATGCGCCATCTTTTTTTCGGCGGCTCTGCCTTGCGGGCTGTCCGATACGTTTGCTTGTTTGGCCGCCTTAGCCTGACAACCCTGGAGTGTCTGGTTTGATCGTCTTCCGTTATCTATCCCGCGAAGTCCTGTTGACCTTGAGCGCCGTCAGCGCCGTGCTGCTGGTCATCATCATGAGCGGGCGCTTCATCAAATACCTCGCCCAGGCGGCCTCGGGCCTGCTGGATCCGGGTTCGCTGTTCCTGATCATGGGCTTTCGTCTGCCGGGGTTTCTCCAGCTGATTCTGCCGCTGGGCCTGTTTCTCGGGATCCTGTTGTCCTACGGACGCCTGTACCTCGATAGTGAAATGACCGTGCTCTCGGCTACCGGCATGAGCCAGCAGCGGCTGGTTTGGATGACAATGTTTCCGGCCACCCTGGTTGCACTCATCGTGGCGTGGCTGAGCCTGAGTCTGGCGCCACAAGGGGCCAACCAGTTTCAGTTGCTGCTGAACAAGCAGGACGCCCTGACTGAATTCGATACCCTGGAGCCAGGGCGTTTCCAGGCCCTGCGAGACGGTACCCGGGTCACCTACACCGAGCGCATGACGGATGACCGCGTCAATCTGGGCGGTGTGTTCATCTCGCAAAAGAACATCAGTTCCAACAACAAGGATCGCGGAATTTCTGTCCTGGTGGCGGAAAAGGGGCGTCAGGAAATTCGCCCGGACGGCAACCGCTACCTGATCCTTGATAACGGCTATCGCTATGACGGTAATCCAGGGCAGGCCGACTACCGGGCGATCAAGTACGACGAGTATGGTGTGTTGCTGCCAAAGCCGGACGTCAGCGACGAAGTCACCGACCGTGATGCGATGCCGACCCGTACGTTGATCGGCAGTGAAGACATTCGTTTGCGCGCCGAATTGCAATGGCGTATGTCACTGCCGTTGCTGGTGTTCATCGTGACCTTGATGGCGGTGCCGTTGTCGCGGGTCAACCCGCGTCAGGGCCGATTCCTCAAATTACTGCCGGCGATTCTTCTTTATATGGCTTACCTGACCATTCTGATTGCCGCCCGCGGTGCCCTCGACAAGGGCAAGATCCCCGCAGTGCTGGGCTTGTGGTGGGTGCACGGGATTTTCCTGGTCATTGGCCTGGGCTTGCTTTATTGGGAGCCCCTGCGTTTGAAGAGGGCGAGTCGCCGCAGCGCGCTGGAGGTGGCCCGTGGTTAAGCTGGATCGCTACATTGGTAGCAGCGTACTCATTGCGATTCTGGCAGTGCTCGGGATCATTCTCGGCCTGGCGACACTGTTTGCCTTCATTGACGAGATGAGTGAAGTCACCGATACCTACACCCTGCTCGATGTGCTGAGTTATGTGACGCTGACCGCGCCGCGCCGGATGTACGAAATGCTGCCGATGGCGGCGCTGATCGGTTGCCTGATCGGTCTGGGCAGCCTGGCCAGCAACAGTGAACTGACCATCATGCGTGCTGCCGGTGTGTCGATCGGCCGGATCGTCTGGGCGGTCATGAAACCGATGCTGGTATTGATRCTCGCCGGTGTGCTGGTCGGCGAGTACATCGCGCCGCCTGCCGAAACCACCGCGCAGGCCAATCGCTCGCTGGCTCAGGGGAGCGGTGATGCACAAAGCGCCAAGCACGGCTTGTGGCACCGCCAGGGCGATGAGTTCATTCACGTCAACTCGGTACAACCCAACGGCATCCTGTATGGCGTGACCCGTTATCGTTTCGACAACGAACGGCACATGCTGTCGGCCAGCTTCGCCAAGCGTGCCGAGTTCGACACGGATCACTGGCAGTTGACGGATGTCACGACCACGCTGTTCCACGAGCGCAGCACCGAAGTGGTTTCGACCCCGGATGAGCGTTGGGAAGTCGCGTTGAGCCCGCAGTTGCTGAACACCGTGGTCATGGTGCCGGAGTCGCTGTCGATCAGCGGCCTTTGGGGTTACATCCACTATCTGGCGGACCAGGGGTTGAGCAATGGCCGCTATTGGCTGGCATTTTGGGTCAAGGTATTGCAGCCGTTGGTCACTGCCGCGTTGGTGCTGATGGCCATTTCCTTCATTTTCGGTCCATTGCGTTCGGTAACTCTCGGCCAGCGTGTGTTTACCGGTGTGCTGGTGGGCTTCACCTTCCGCATCGTTCAGGATCTGTTGGGGCCTTCCAGCCTGGTATTCGGCTTCCCACCGTTGCTTTCGGTGCTGCTGCCGGCGGGTATTTGTGCCGTGGCGGGGCTCTGGTTATTGCGTCGAGCCGGTTGATGGCGGGTATTTTCCGGCCTGACAGGTAATAAAAAACGCCCCGGTCGCAAGACCGGGGCGTTTTTGTAGGCACCGTCTGACCTGCAAACGTGACGCTTGCGCCGTGGATCAGGTACAATTCCCGGCTATTTTTCGGCGGGCCATGCCTGCAGCCTTTTTGAGTGTTGATCCGTGAGTGATTTGAGTCATATYCGCAATTTCTCCATCATCGCCCACATTGACCATGGCAAGTCGACGCTGGCCGATCGCTTCATCCAGATGTGTGGCGGCCTGGCCGAGCGCGAAATGGAAGCCCAGGTCCTGGACTCCATGGACCTCGAGCGTGAACGCGGGATCACCATCAAGGCGCACAGCGTCACCCTGTATTACAAGGCTCGCGACGGTATCAACTACCAGCTGAACTTCATTGATACCCCCGGCCACGTTGACTTCACCTATGAGGTGAGCCGTTCGCTGGCTGCCTGTGAAGGCGCGCTGCTGGTGGTCGATGCCGGTCAAGGCGTTGAAGCACAGTCGGTTGCCAACTGCTACACGGCGATCGAACAGGGCCTGGAAGTGATGCCGGTGCTGAACAAGATCGACCTGCCACAGGCTGATCCGGACCGCGTCAGAGAAGAAATCGAAAAAATCATCGGCATCGATGCCACCGACGCGGTCACTTGCTCTGCCAAGACCGGTCTGGGCGTCGATGAAGTGCTCGAGCGCCTGGTGACCACCATTCCAGCGCCGACCGGCAACATCGAAGATCCGCTGCAAGCGTTGATCATCGACTCCYGGTTCGACAACTACCTGGGCGTTGTCTCCCTGGTACGCGTGCGCCACGGCCGCGTGAAGAAGGGCGACAAGATCCTGGTCAAATCCACCGGCAAGATCCACCTGGTGGACAGCGTCGGTGTATTCAACCCGAAACACACCCCGACCGTTGACCTGAAGGCCGGTGAAGTGGGCTTCATCATCGCCAGCATCAAGGACATTCACGGTGCGCCAGTGGGCGATACCCTGACCTTGAGCACGACGCCGGACGTCGACGTGCTGCCGGGGTTCAAACGCATCCAGCCGCAGGTGTACGCCGGTCTGTTCCCGGTCAGCTCCGACGACTTCGAAGACTTCCGCGAGGCGCTGCAAAAGCTCACCCTGAACGACTCGTCGCTGCAGTACACGCCGGAAAGCTCGGACGCCCTGGGCTTCGGCTTCCGTTGCGGCTTCCTCGGCATGCTGCACATGGAAATCATCCAGGAGCGCCTGGAGCGCGAGTACAACCTGGACCTGATCACCACGGCGCCGACGGTAATCTTCGAGCTGTTGCTCAAGACCGGTGAGACGATCTACGTCGATAACCCGTCGAAGCTGCCGGACCTGTCGTCCATCGAAGACATGCGCGAGCCGATCGTGCGCGCCAATATTCTTGTGCCGCAAGAGCACCTGGGCAACGTCATTACCCTGTGCATCGAAAAACGCGGTGTACAGGTCGACATGCTGTTCCTAGGCTCTCAGGTACAAGTGACCTACGACCTGCCGATGAACGAAGTGGTACTGGACTTCTTTGATCGTCTGAAATCCACCAGTCGCGGCTATGCTTCTCTGGACTACCATTTCGATCGTTACCAATCGGCTAGCCTGGTGAAGCTGGACGTGCTGATCAACGGCGACAAGGTCGATGCCCTGGCGCTGATCGTGCACCGTGACAACTCGCACTACAAAGGTCGCCAGTTGACCGAGAAGATGAAGGAACTGATTCCGCGGCAGATGTTCGACGTGGCAATCCAGGCCGCCATTGGCGGGCAGATTGTGGCGCGGACAACCGTCAAGGCGCTCAGAAAGAACGTATTGGCCAAATGCTACGGTGGTGACGTCAGCCGTAAGAAAAAGCTGCTGGAAAAGCAAAAGGCCGGTAAGAAACGCATGAAGCAAGTCGGCAACGTGGAAATTCCACAGGAAGCCTTCCTTGCAGTGCTCAGGTTGGATAGTTAGGTCCTATGTCACTAAATTTCCCGCTGTTGCTGGTCATCGCCGTATTCGTCTGCGGTCTTTTGGCGTTGCTCGATCTGTTGTTCCTGGCGCCACGGCGCCGGTCTGCCATCAATGCCTATCAGGGCAGTGTGAGCCAGCTTGATGGGGCAGTGGTCGAGAAACTGAGCAAGGAACCGCTGCTGGTTGAATACGGCAAGTCGTTCTTCCCGGTGTTGTTCATCGTGCTGGTGCTGCGTTCGTTCCTGGTGGAACCGTTCCAGATTCCTTCCGGTTCGATGAAGCCAACCCTGGATGTCGGCGACTTCATTCTGGTGAGCAAGTTTTCCTACGGGATCCGCTTGCCGGTGATCGACAAGAAAATCATCGAAGTCGGTGATCCGCAGCGCGGTGATGTGATGGTGTTCCGCTACCCGAGCGACCCGAACGTCAACTACATCAAGCGTGTAGTAGGCCTGCCGGGTGACACGGTTCGTTATACCGCCGACAAGCGCCTGTTCGTCAACGGTCAATCGATTGCCGAACAACTGGTCGGCTCCGAGCCGGGCACGCTGGGCAGCGCTGAGCTCTACAAGGAAAAACTCGGTGCGGCCGAGCACATGATCCGCAAGGAAATGAGCCGCTACCGCGCCATGCCGGACCATTCGTGGACCGTGCCCGCCGGGCACTACTTCATGATGGGCGATAACCGCGACAACTCGAACGACAGTCGCTACTGGGATGATCCAAGCATTCCCAAGGATCTGCTGGGCATGGTTCCCGACAAGAATATCGTCGGCAAGGCCTTCGCGGTCTGGATGAGCTGGCCGGAACCCAAACTCAGTCACCTGCCGAATTTCTCGCGGGTTGGCCTGATCAAGTAATCAAACACGGCGCTGTTGAACACAGCGCCGAATGCATTTCTGGAACCGGCACAATGGGCGCCAGATGCATGAAAACAATGATATTCAGGACGTTATTTTTGAACACAGCGTTAATTGTCCCAAGCCTGCGCCGCCTCACGGCGATGGCGGTGGAATCCAGCCACGAACTCAGCGTGGGTAAACCGTGAGCGTCTCCTTAAGCCGTCTAGAGCGTCAGCTCGGCTACACCTTCAAGGATCAGGAACTGATGGTCCTGGCCCTGACTCACCGCAGCTTTGCCGGGCGTAACAACGAACGCCTGGAATTCCTCGGTGACGCCATTCTCAATTTCGTCGCCGGCGAGGCGTTGTTCGAGCGCTTCCCGCTGGCCCGCGAAGGCCAGTTGTCGCGTTTGCGCGCGCGTCTGGTGAAAGGTGAGACTCTGGCCGTACTGGCCCGTGGTTTCGATCTGGGCGAATACCTGCGCCTGGGTTCGGGCGAGCTGAAAAGTGGAGGTTTCCGTCGCGAGTCGATTCTGGCCGATGCACTGGAAGCGCTGATCGGTGCGATCTACCTCGATGCCGGCATGGAAATGGCCCGCGAACGTGTGCTTGCCTGGCTGGCCGGAGAGTTCGAAGGCTTGACGCTGGTCGACACCAACAAAGATCCAAAGACCCGCCTGCAAGAATTCCTGCAGTCCCGTGGTTGTGAGCTGCCGCGTTACGAAGTGGTGGATATCCAGGGTGAGCCGCATTGCCGGACGTTCTTCGTCGAATGCGAAATCATCTTACTGAATGAAAAAAGCCGAGGTCAGGGTGTGAGCCGTCGTATTGCCGAACAGGTAGCGGCCGCCGCAGCTCTGATTGCCCTGGGTGTGGAGAATGGCAATGACTGATACAAACGCAACTCGCTGTGGCTATGTTGCCATCGTCGGCCGTCCGAACGTGGGCAAGTCCACACTGCTGAATCACATCCTGGGTCAGAAGCTGGCGATCACCTCGCGCAAACCGCAAACCACCCGTCACAACATGCTCGGCATCAAGACCGAGGGCGACGTGCAGGCGATCTACGTCGACACCCCTGGCATGCACAAGGGCGGCGAAAAGGCTCTGAACCGCTACATGAACAAGACCGCTTCGGCGGCGTTGAAAGACGTCGACGTGGTGATCTTCGTGGTGGACCGCACCAAGTGGACCGAAGAGGACCAGATGGTTCTCGAGCGCGTCCAGTACGTGACCGGCCCGCTGATCGTGGCGCTGAACAAGACCGACCGTATCGAAGACAAGGCCGAGCTGATGCCGCACCTGAGCTGGTTGCAGGAGCAGCTGCCGAATGCGCAGATCATCCCGATTTCCGCGCAGCACGGGCATAACCTCGATGCGCTGGAACGAGTGATTGCCGAGCACCTGCCGGAAAACGATCACTTCTTCCCGGAAGACCAGATCACCGACCGCAGTAGCCGTTTCCTCGCCGCTGAACTGGTG
>NZ_JBGCUL010001304.1:0-1086 GCF_054177685.1 Pseudomonas sp. P5_A2_2 | reverse complement strand
GCCTACACCGGTGCCGCTGTCGGCGCAGCCACCCCGGCATTGATGCGCCTGGCAGAATCCACGCATCAGGTTGCAGCCGCCCGAGCGCTGCTGGAAAAAAGCTGGGAAGAGATTGCTGATTACAGTGAGCGCCACGAATACCCAAGCCGTACCACGCTCACGTTCTGGCGTACCAATCAGGGCTATGCCACAAAGATGTGTATCCAGGCCGTGGACCGTCTGATGGAAGCGGCCGGCGGCGGTGCATGGTTTGAAACCAACGAGTTGCAACGCTTGTTCCGCGATTCGCATCTTACGGGTGCGCATGCCTACACCGACTATGACGTCTGTGCACAGATACTCGGTCGCGAACTGATGGGTCTTGAGCCCGACCCCTCAATGGCCTGAGGCCGTTCGCCGCCAAGCCACAAGCCCCTCATAAAAATAATTAGAGCGCGCCCCAAGGCGTGCTCGGGAGTCTTGCATGTCCGATATTAATGAGATTGCCGTTTCTTCCGCCTTCGATGCGCGTGCATTTCGCCGCGCGTTAGGTAACTTCGCCACCGGCGTGACAGTAGTGACAGCCGCCGATCAGAACGGCCGCAAAGTGGGGGTGACGGCCAACAGCTTTAACTCGGTGTCGCTAGATCCGCCGTTGATCCTGTGGAGCATCGACAAGCGCTCTTCAAGTCACGACGTGTTTGAAGAAGCTACACACTTTGCCGTGAACGTACTCGCTGCTGATCAGATCGATCTTTCGAACAATTTCGCCCGTCCAAAGGATGACCGTTTTGCAGAGGTCGAATTCGAAACAGGCAAGGGCGGGGCGCCAGTGTTCGCTGACTGCTCGGCGCGTTTTCATTGCGAAAAATACCAGCAGGTGGACGGTGGTGATCATTGGATCATGATTGGCAAGGTGGTGGCTTTCGATGATTTTGGTCGTTCACCGTTGCTGTACCACCAGGGTGCCTACTCCATGGTGCTGCCGCACACGCGCATGACCAAGAGTGGTGAAGGTCAGCCGCCCAGCAGCCACTTCCAAGGGCGGCTGAACCATAATCTTTACTACCTTATGACTCAGGCGCTTCGCGCTTATCAAGCAAGCTA
>NZ_JBGCUL010001303.1:0-1086 GCF_054177685.1 Pseudomonas sp. P5_A2_2 | reverse complement strand
CTGCATATTGCCGCCGGATGGGGTGCTGCCGGTGATTTTTGTGCCGGGGATCATGGGGTCGAATTTGAAGAGTAAGCCTGCTGAGCAGGAGAGCGAAGAGCAGGGAGAAGAGGGGGTACCCATCTGGCGGTTGGATGCGGGGTTCATGGGAAAGAACATGTGGTTGGCGAAAAACTGGATATTTAAAACACCAGGCGAACGTCAAAAAATTCTGCATCCGGTTCGTGCGGAAGTTGATAGAGAAGGAGCGGTGCCTAAACGCGCCGTAGGTACGGTCATTACCCAGCCAGAGCCAGACAAGAAAAAGGCAGCCTTGGCCTTGTCCAAACGCTATCGAGAACGTGGCTGGGGCGAAGTCAGCGAAACCAGCTATCACGCTTTTCTGCTTTGGCTGGAAGACACCCTGAACAGCCAATTCCTGCCCCACCAATGGCCGCAATTCGACATCCGGCCGGAGCACTTGCACACCGTGGCCGTCGAGCCTGGGCCTACGCACATCACCCGGTTAAAACCTGAAATYCCCATCGCCATGCCGGGATTGGGCGCCAACCTCGCCAGCCAGTTGCCGTCGAYACTTTCGGACGAGTTGGTGGCGCGTGGCGGCTACCGCATGCCGGTGCATGCCTGTGGTTACAACTGGCTGGACTCCAACGAACAGGCCGCGTCCAGGCTGGCCAAGCGCATCGATGAGCTGATGCACCAGTACGGTCGCAATTGCCGGCAGGTGATTCTGGTGACGCATTCCATGGGTGGGCTGGTGGCGAGGCGATGCGCGCAACTGCCGGGCATGGCCGACAAGATCGCCGGTGTGGTCCATGGGGTGATGCCTGCCATCGGCGCGCCGGTCGCTTACCGCCGCTGCAAAGTCGRCATGAGCGACGAGRACCCCATTGCCGGTGCGGTGATTGGCCCGACCGGCCAGGAGGTCACCGCTGTGTTTGCGCAGGCGCCCGGWGCCTTGCAATTGCTGCCCACCCAGGATTACGCCCCGGGTTGGCTGCGGCTGATCGACGAGCGAGGCGGGCCGGCCATGCCGCGCCAGCCGGAAAAAGACCCATACGAAGAGATTTATCTGCGGCGTGACCG
>NZ_JBGCUL010001302.1:0-1089 GCF_054177685.1 Pseudomonas sp. P5_A2_2 | reverse complement strand
ACTGGGCTTCGCTCGCGAGGTTTCCAACCGCATGGTGTTCATGGACGGCGGGCAGATCGTGGAGGCTGGAAGCCCCGAAGAAATACTAATAAGTCCGCAAAACCCTCGCACCCAAAGCTTCATTTCTGCCGTTCGAACCTAAGGGCCTGGCTCGAAAATCAAGAGCCGCCTCACAACACTCATAAGAGAACGACCATGAAGAACTTCGTTATTCCAGCAGTACTCGCCGGCGTTATGGCATCCGGCTTCACTTCGCTGCCGAATTGCCGGCCAGCATCAAGGCCAGGGGCGAGGTCGTTGTGGCGATCATGCCGAACTACCCGCCGATGGACTTCAAGGACCCGGCCACCAACACCCTCACCGGCCTCGACGTTGACCTGGGCAACGCCTTGGCCGAACGTCTGGGTGTGAAGATCAAATGGCAGGAAACCGGTTTCGAGCAAATGATCAACGCCCTGACCACCGACCGCGTCGACATGGTGATGTCGGGCATGACCGACACCGCCGAGCGTCAGGCCAGTGTGACCTTCGTCGACTACTTCACCAGCGGTCCGCAGTTCTACACCTTGCAGAAAAACAAGGACACGAACGAGATCATCGACCTGTGCGGCAAGAAAGTCGGCACCAGCCGACGTACCACCTTCCCGGCGGAAATCGCCGAGTGGAGCAAGGCCAACTGCGAAGCCGACGGTAAGCCTGCGATCAACGTGATCGGCACTGAAGGCTCGGCAGACGCCCGCGCGCAACTGCGTCAAAGCCGTATCGACGCGGCCATGCAGGGCAGCGAAACCCTGCCGTACCTCAAGACCCAGGAAAAGGACATGTACAAAACCGTGGGCCTGCCGATTTCCAAGCAGTTCACCGGGCTGGGCGTGAGCAAGAAAAAACCTGAGCTGAGTGAAGCGGTGAAAGTGGCGATGCAGAGCATGGTCGATGACGGCAGTTACCAGGCGATCCTGAAGAAGTGGGATCTGGAACTGGGTGCGATCAAGACGGTGACGGTGAACGCTGGCAAATAATCGCACAGACGACCTCATTCCACTGTAGGAGCGAGCCTGACGACCTCATTCCACTGTAGGAGCGAGCCTG
>NZ_JBGCUL010001301.1:0-1093 GCF_054177685.1 Pseudomonas sp. P5_A2_2 | reverse complement strand
GGCTGTATTCGACTGTCGCGATCCTGGCTGCGCTTGCGCATCGGGATCATGACGGTGGTGGTCAGCATATCGATATGGCTCTGCTGGACGTGCAGGTGGCTTGTCTGGCCAACCAGGCGATGAACTACCTGACGACAGGCAATGCGCCTAAGCGCCTGGGTAATGCTCATCCGAATATCGTGCCCTATCAGGATTTTCCTACGGCGGATGGCGATTTCATCCTTACCGTCGGGAACGATGGGCAGTTCCGCAAGTTCGCGGAAGTGGCCGGGCAGCCGCAGTGGGCGGACGATACGCGTTTTGCCACCAATAAGCTGCGGGTGGCAAACAGGGCGGTACTGATCCCGCTGATCCGCCAAGCAACGGTGTTCAAGACGACCRCTGAATGGGTGGTGCAACTGGAACAGGCTGGCGTGCCATGCGGGCCTATCAATGACGTAGCGCAGATGTTTGCCGATCCTCAGGTCAAGGCGCGCGGGTTGGCTATCGAGCTGCCGCATGCACTGGCCGGGATGGTGCCTCAGGTGGCGAGCCCGATTCGACTGTCGGAAACGCCGGTGGAGTACCGTTTTGCACCTCCTCTGCTGGGTGAGCACACGCTGGAAGTTTTGCAGCGGGTGTTGGGCCTGGATGCCGGGGCGGTGTCCGCATTCAAGGCTTCGGGCGTTCTCTGATTGGTTTCTTCTATATAGAGGGGTATTTCGGCTCCTCTATATAGGCACCCTTTGGGGTGTTTTGCTGCTTTCTGCCGCTTATTGATAGAWAACCTRAATCAGTGCTTGACGGCAGATTWYAGATSTCTATAATTCGCCCCACTTCCGGCGCAGTCGAAACGGAAAACTCCTTGGYAAACAATGAGTTACGCAGTTTTCGRCAGCAGGTTGCTTCAGTTCATCGAAGCCRAAAGGGAGTTGAAAAAGAGGTGTTGACAGCAGCGTGTAACGCTGTAGAATTCGCCTCCCGCTGACGAGAGATCTGAAGCGCAAGTGGTTGAAGTTGAAAAGGAAACTTGGAAAACTTCAGAAAATAATCACTTGACAGCAAATGAGGCTGCTGTASAATGCGCGCCTCGGTTGAGACGAAAGCTCTTAAC
>NZ_JBGCUL010001300.1:0-1096 GCF_054177685.1 Pseudomonas sp. P5_A2_2 | reverse complement strand
TATGCACGGCGACCGAAGTGAGGGTGCCATCGGCRCTGCTCACCGCGAAGGTGTCGGTGTAGGTGGTGCCGGCGRCGAACTCGTTGTGGGCGGAACTGGCGACGTAGGTCCAGGCACCGCCGGTGCCGATGGAGAACTGGCCGTAGCTGCCGGCGGTGTTGGTTTGGGCGACGAAGGTTGCGGCGCTGTCGACGTCGCTGATGGTCAGGCTGCCAGCGGTGGTCAGCGGAGCATTGGTTTCGCTCAGCGTAACGCTGGCCGAGGACAGCACGGCCGCATCGTTGGTGCCGAGGATATGCACGGTGACYGAAGTGAGGGTGCCRTCGGCRCTGCTCACCGCGAAGGTGTCGGTGTAGGTGGTGCCGGCGRCGAACTCGTTGTGGGCGGAGTYGGCGACRTAGGTCCAGGCACCGCCGGTGCCGATGGAGAACTGGCCGTAGTTGCCGGCGGTRTTGGTTTGSGCCTGGAAACTTTCCGGGCTGTCGACGTCGCTGATGGTCAGGSTGCCAGYGGTGGTCAGCGGAGCATTGGTTTCGCTCAGCGTAACGCTGGCCGAGGACAGCACGGCGGCATCGTTGSTRCCGAGGATATGCACGGTGACYGAAGTGAGGGTGCCGTCGGCGCTGCTCACCGCGAAGGTGTCGGTGTAGGTGGTGCCGGCGGCGAACTCGTTGTGGGCGGAACTGGCGACGTAGGTCCAGGCACCGCCGGTGCCGATGGAGAACTGGCCGTAGYTGCCGGCGGTGTTGGTTTGSGCGACGGAGGTTGCGGCGCTGTCGACGTCGCTGATGGTCAGGCTGCCMGCGGTGGTCAGCGCAGCATTGGTCTCGGTGAGGTTGGCGATGTCGGCGGACAGCACGGCCGCATCGTTGGTGCCGAGGATATGCACGGYGACCGAAGTGAGGGTGCCATCGGCRCTGCTCACCGCGAAGGTGTCGGTGTAGGTGGTGCCGGCGRCGAACTCGTTGTGGGCGGARYYGGCGACGTAGGTCCAGGCACCGCYGGTGCCGATGGAGAACTGGCCCGACGTAGGTCCAGGCACCGCCGGTGCCGATGGAGAACTGGCCGTAGCTGCCGGCGGTGTTGGTTTGGGCGA
>NZ_JBGCUL010001299.1:0-1097 GCF_054177685.1 Pseudomonas sp. P5_A2_2 | reverse complement strand
GCCGAGGCCATCGCTGACYTGCACSSTGAACACKTCMTCATGRCTCTCGCCCGCCTGCAGCGACTGCACCGCACTGGCGACCCCATCGGTGCCGTTGGCCAGCGTGTAGGTCCATTGGCCGGTGGTGTCCACGGCGATCGAGCCGTAGGTGCCGGTATTTGACCCGGCAATACTCCAAGTGGCGGTGGCATCGTGATCGATGTCGGCCGCGCTGAACTGGCCGCTGACGCTGAGCGTGGTGTCTTCCTGCACCGCGCCGGCAGCATTGCCGGTCGCGAAGCTGAGCACTGGCGCGTCGTTGCTGCCGGTGATGGTGACGGTCACCAGTTGGGTGGCGACACCGCCGAGGCCATCACTGACCTGCACGCTGAACACTTCGTTGTGRCTCTCGCCCGCCTGCAGYGATTGCACCGCACTGGCAACGCCATCGGTGCCATTGGCCAGCGTGTAGGTCCACTGGCCGGTGGGGTCCACGGCGATCGAGCCAAAGGTGCCCGTGTCCGTACCCGCAATGCTCCAGGTCGCCGTGGCATCGTKATCGATGTCGGCCGAACTGAACTGGCCGCTGACGCTGAGCGTGCTGTCTTCCTGCACCGCGCCGGCCTCATTGCCCGTCGCGAAGCTGAGCACCGGCGCATCGTTGCTGCCGGTGACGGTGACGGTCACCAGTTGGGTGTCGACACCGCCGAGGCCATCGCTGACCTGTACGCTGAATACTTCGTTGTGGCTCTCGCCGGCCTGCAGTGACTGCACCGCACTGGCGACCCCATCAGTGCCATTGGCCAGCGTGTAGGTCCATTGGCCGGTGCTGTCGACGGCGATCGAGCCATAGGTTCCGGTKGRCGGGCCATTGATGGTCCAACTGGCGGTGGCATTGTGATCGATGTCGGTCGAGCTGAACTGGCCGCTGACGCTGAGCKTGGTGTCTTCCTGCACCGCGCCGGCCTCRTTGCCSGTCGCGAAGCTGAGCRCTGGCGCGTCGTTGCTGCCGGTGATGGTGACGGTCACCAGTTGGGTGGCGACACCGCCGAGGCCGTCGCTGACCTGCACGCTGAACACTTCGTTGTGACTCTCGCCCGCCTGCTCTCGCCGGCCTG
>NZ_JBGCUL010001298.1:0-1097 GCF_054177685.1 Pseudomonas sp. P5_A2_2 | reverse complement strand
AGGTGGTGGTGATCAACTTCATCTTCACCTCGTGCAGCGACTCCTGCCCCCTGGAAACCGCGCGCCTGCGCCAGGTGCAGAAACTGCTGGGGGATCGGGTCGGCAAGGACATCTTCTTCTATTCCATCAGCATCGACCCCTTGAGTGATACCCCCGAGGTGCTCAAGGCCTATGCGCAGCGCTTCCAGGTCGGGCCGGGCTGGAAATTCCTCACCGGGGAATTCGCCGACGTCACCGAGTTGCGCAAGAAACTGGGGCTGTTCATCGAAGGCATCGATAACGGGCGCAACAAGGACCACAACCTGAGCCTGATCATCGGCAACCAGGCAACGGGCCGCTGGATGAAATCCTCGCCGTTCGAAAATCCGTGGATTCTGGCCGATCAACTGGCCAATACCCTGCATAACTGGARACAGCCCAGTGTGGAAGAAAGCTACGTCAACGCACCGGAAATCCGCCCGCCGAGCAATGGCGAAGAGCTGTTCCGCACCCGCTGCGCGTCTTGCCACAGCCTCGGTCCGCTGGACGGGCAGGGCATTGGCATGCGCAGCATCGGCCCGGACCTGATCGGCGTGACCCATCAGCGCGATCCGGCCTGGCTCAGCCGCTGGATCCGCGAACCGGATCGCATGCTCGCGGAAAAGGACCCGATTGCGATGGAGCTGTTCGATCGCTACAACAAGATCCCGATGCCCAACTTGCGGCTGGATGAGCATTCCGTCCGGTCCATCATCGATTTCCTGCAAGAAGAAACTGACCGTCAGCATCCGCCAGTGGTCAGTGGTAATGAGGAGCCTGAGCATCATCATTCGGTCGCGCAACCCGACATGACCCAGGTGCCATAGCGTCGAAATAGTTACGTGGGCCAGTCAATTGCTATCAATGTTACCTACACTGACTTGATACCCGGCTGGAAAGGCTCGATTTCAAAGACTCAGGACATAGCCATGCAGATACTGGAACAACAAAAGGTAGCTGCGCCGCAGGCTCCGGCAGTACCGCGCAAGGGCTGGCGGCCGCAGTTCAATTTGCTGCGCTGGTTCTCCCTGGCAAGCTTTTTCATCATCGCCGTGGTGGCGCTGGGGCTGGGTTACATC
>NZ_JBGCUL010001297.1:0-1097 GCF_054177685.1 Pseudomonas sp. P5_A2_2 | reverse complement strand
TTTCATGCAGCAGGGTCACCAGCACGCGGCAACCCGAGGCCCCGATCGGGTGACCGAGCGCAATGGCGCCGCCGTTGACGTTGACCTTGTTCAAGTCCCATTCCAGGTCCTTGGCCACCGCCAGGGATTGCGCGGCGAAGGCTTCGTTGGCCTCAACCAGCTCAAGCTGGTTGATGTTCCAGCCGGCCTTGTCCAGGCAGCGGCGGGTGGCCGACACCGGGCCGATGCCCATGATCGCCGGATCGACGCCTGCGTTGGCGTAGGCGGCGATTTTCGCCAGTACCGGCAGGCCGAGGGCTTTGGCCTTTTCGGCGCTCATCAGGATCACGGCCGCGGCACCGTCGTTCAGCGACGAAGCGTTACCGGCGGTCACCGAACCGTCCTTCTTGAAGGCTGGCTTGAGCTTGCCCAGGGATTCGGCGGTGGTGCCGGCCCGTGGCTGCTCGTCGGTGGCGAAGGACAGCGGATCGCCCTTGCGCTGCGGGATCAGGATCGGGGTGATTTCATCGACGAAGCGCCCGGCCTCGATAGCGGCCACGGCTTTCTGCTGCGAGGCAGCGGCGAACGCGTCCTGCTGCTCGCGGCTCAGGCTGTACTTCTCGGCCAGGTTCTCGGCAGTGATGCCCATGTGGTAATCGTTGAATGCATCCCACAGGCCATCGCTGATCATGGTGTCGACGATTTGCCCGTTACCCATGCGCAGGCCGGTGCGGGCACCGGGCATGACGTAGTTGGCCAGGCTCATGTTTTCCTGACCGCCAGCAATGATCACTTCGGCATCGCCGCAGCGAATCGCCTGAGCACCCAGGTGCAAGGCCTTGAGGCCCGAACCGCAGACCTTGTTCAGGGTCATGGCCGGCACGGCGAAGGGCAGGCCGGCCTTGATCGCGGCCTGGCGCGCAGGGTTTTGCCCGGCGCCGGCGGTCAGCACCTGGCCCATGATCACTTCATCGACTTGCGCAGGATCCAGTCCGGTTTGCGCCAGCAACTGGCGGATCACCGCAGCGCCCAGGTCAACCGCGGACACATTGGCCAGGGATCCCTGGAAGCTGCCGATCGCGGTGCGCGTGGCGGCAACAATGACGACTTCTTGCATG
>NZ_JBGCUL010001296.1:0-1097 GCF_054177685.1 Pseudomonas sp. P5_A2_2 | reverse complement strand
GCACGAGGAACTGCGCGACACTTTGACCGATATCACCCGTGCCGACGATCAGCACCTTACGCCCCGCCAGGCTCTGGCCATGGCGGCTGTCCCATTTGCGCTCGACCTGGCTGACCAGTCGCGCCAGCACTTCACGTTCGTGACCGAGCATATACGTGAGCACGTACTCGGCCATGACCTGGCCGAAGATGCCGACGGCACGCGTCAGCCGATAGTGCCGCGGCAAGCCGTCGGCCAGCAGCGGCGTGATGCCGGCCCAGGTCGATTGCAGCCATTGAGGCTGATGGCCCTGGCGCAACAGGGTCGCCAGCAAATCAGGCTGGCCGAGCCACACCGGGCAATCGGCGGCCTGGCTGGCCAGTTCGGCGGAATCACCGCTGGTCAGCACCTCCAGGTCCGGTGCCGCCTCGCGCAACAGTTGGGCGTACACGGGGTGGTCGTGTTCAGCAATCAGGACGCGCATGCTTCAAACCTTTCAAAAACGGTGCAGACGGCCGCCGACAGAGCGGTGCTCCATCGACGCTGCCATCGCAAAAATCAATGAGTGTTTCGTAACCACTCTGAACAGAGTCTGTCTGCCGTTCACATCGGATCGTTGCGACGCAACAATTCTTCCGGCAGGTGCTCGATGTACTCGTCTTCGGCAGGCGGCATTTGCAGGTGATAACCCTGTTTGTCGAGATTTTCCAGCACGACCGTGATGTCCTCGCGCGACAGTTTGCGCTCGGGGCTCAGCACCAGGTCGAAAGCGTGGATGGCCTTGCCGAAGGCTGCCATCAGGGGCTCCGGCACGCGCTCCAGAGCGTCGCTCTTGAGCACATACAGGTACATTTCGTTTCTCTTCGAGCTGCGGTAGATGGAACAAATACGTTTCAAGGCTGTTCTCCGGCGGTGGCCAGGCTGTCGAGCAGCGCCTGGCCCATCAATTCGCGGCGCCAGCCACGCAGCGAATCAGGCAATTGGTAGGGACCATTGGGGAAGCCGCTCTTGAGCAGCGCTTCCAGGGTTTTCTTGCGCAGCATCAGTTCCGGCGCGATATTCAGGCGCTCGGCTTCGGCCTGGCCTATGGCCTTCATTTGTTTGAGCAGTGCAGCGGG
>NZ_JBGCUL010001295.1:0-1099 GCF_054177685.1 Pseudomonas sp. P5_A2_2 | reverse complement strand
CAAGCTCGCCATCAACCCTCGACTCGTGTTCAGGGGCTCTGACTCTACCCGTGAAGCGTATCTTAAGGACTGGTATCGTCCTGTGGACGGGCTGTTTTCGAGACTGGAAGACGCGAATGAGCTGGGTCAATGCATCAATATGGCTGCGTAGCAAATACGTAACTTTTTTGAAAAACCTACGCAAGAAATTGCCTGTAGGCCACGTAAATCAAGGGGCTGGAGAAAGTCCTATTATATAAAAGAAGTTTCTTCGGCGACTACCGTCGAAGGAACTCTGCGGTAAGCGACAGCTTACAGCGTATTGAGCACGATCAAGCGGAGCTTGGAAGCTATAACGCCATTGGGACGGAACGTCCACAGTTACACACTGGAAATTCGCACCCGCCTGCATCGTCACGATGCTGGATCAGCACACCATTCAATCAATGAAATCAACACACATCAAAGCTTGTCGCTTTTGATCTTGATGTACCGCTTATGCAGAGCATGATGGATACTCAATGTAAGCGCCGCTTACAGGCTGACTCGACCGACATAGGTAGGGGATGAATGATATGTAAATATCATCCCCTCACTCCCAAGGCTTGCCGCCTTTACGTGCAACCAGTTAAGCGAAGCTTGAACGGGGTATTTTGTTAGCTGTCGCTAACCATTTGCACTTACAAGAAAAACCAAGATCAAAGGCAAAAGCTGGATTTGTGTAAAAATCTTATTGGTGCTACGTCCGACCGATAGGTCAGTGGCGATCCACCTTTACAGGGTGAACGATTGAAAGCTCATCGCTTTCGGTGCAAACACTCCAGCGGAGCTGGAAGAGTATCTCGCTCAAAGCTCCGCTTTACCTGTGCAACAGCTACCGCAGGTAGAAGTAGAGGAACACCACAACCAGAACGACAAAAATCACTCGCCCTTGGATTACGTCAGAGTTTGCCTTGTCCACCTTGATCTGTTTGTAGGTGTCGGCGTCGCTCAGCCCCTGCTCCTTGTACTTCAATACATGGTTGATTTGCTTGTCGAGCTGCTTGTTGTGGCTATTTTTGTTTGACGTGACGATCAGCCAACCGATCAACCATAGACCTCCAGTCAGAATGGTCATGAT
>NZ_JBGCUL010000056.1:0-12929 GCF_054177685.1 Pseudomonas sp. P5_A2_2 | reverse complement strand
GCGGATTTGAGGATATCGCCGACCAGGCAAAGCAAATGCTCATGCGTCGACAAATCAGGATCACCGAGCACCCAGATATCCATCTGATGCGGTTGCGCACAATGCCAACGATCCCGGCTGTCGCGACGAAAAGTGATACCAGGCGCGGCCAATAATATTGACTGCCCCGGTTGTCGTAGCTTGGCCGCTCGCTGAAGCGCAGACGGAATTTGGCTAGTGGTTTGCGTCCGTAACAGAGACCACTCGTCAACCCATCGTGTGTGTGCACTTCCAAGCGTAATCTCAGATGGGTCATAACCAAGCAATCCGTAGTTTTCTTCAGCGGAGACAATTCTCGGCCCCGTCTGCACTTGCGCTTGTGGCCAGCCTTTATCCGTTAACCCTTGAAGGACCTCCTTGAGTAATAATCGAATGGCGTGATCGGGTTCAGAAGGTTCTGTTAGATCCGCCAGTAACAAGGCTTGGTGTACGGACGTATCTGTCAGATATTTCTTTGATTCCTGCACTACACAACCCCTTATTAATAATTGAATGTAGGTCCCCCGTAAAAAGCCCCCCCATAGACCAAGCTAACGATTTCAGATCGTCCATCACAACCAAATTCGGTGAAACACTAAATTTTCAGAAGAGGACTACAGCCACCGCTCACACAAATAACCAAGGGCCTCTTACAAGACACATAACAAGCATAATTAATTCTAAGAAACTTAAAACCAACTGCGGTTGCAGGAGCTGAGTGCAATACGGTTATTGAATTGCAGCAGGGCCTAGAGACCTCAAGCTGACTGAGTTTGCTATTGGAGTAAACGACACAATCGCAAATAGCATTAACTACAAAATCAACTCTCAATTAAACGAAGGGATTAATGGCGTTCATATCGCAATTAGGGACGGTTCCTCTGGCTATCACATAGATTTCCTGAGCCCGGCAGTAAAGGTAAGCCCAACTCACAACTGAGCCAACCTGATCGCCCTCACTTCAACCTTCCACATCACGGCAATGTCTAAAAACTGACACTATAAAATGGCTTACAGTAATGATGAGCAGTGACGCACGGCAAGTTACCGATGGACCTCAAGGCGCACAGGCCGGCGGATTCTGGTGTACCTGTAGGCTTGTCTGCGATAAGACCAGCACATCCAGCATCAATGCTGACTGAAGCACCGCTTTCGCGAGCAGGTTCACACCCACAATTGATCGGTGTCTCTCATGGACCTCACCCGAACTCTGATCATCGGTAATTCCGGTTCCGGCAAGAGCTGGCTGGCGCAGCGGCTGGCCGAGCAACTGCGTGTGCCCTGGACCGATCTTGACAGGATCCACTGGCTATCCGACGAACACAGCATCGCCCGCCCCCGAAATGAAGCATTGACCATGGCGCGGATCGCAGCCGAACAAGAGCGCTGGGTGATCGAAGGCGTGTATGGCTGGATCGCCTGCGAACTCCTGCCACAGGTGACTACGCTGATCTGGCTGAGCGTCGGGGACGAGGATTGCGTGGCCAACATTCGACAACGCGAGGCCGGGCGCAATGAGCAGGACCTGTTGCTGATCGCCTTGCTGGAGTGGGCGGGCAGTTATCGCCAGCGGCAGGGGTCAAGTGGGTTTGCGGCGCATCAACGACTGTTCGAGGAGTTTTGCGGTGCGAAAATCCGTCTGCGGGATCGGAAGGAGATCGCGGCGCTGGTTCATCACTCGTAAATTTTCGCAGCTGTGGTCTGACAATCCTGATGGATGGCGTGTAGCTCAGAATGGGATTACATCAGTCACGGAAACGTCCTGAGGAACATTCGGCGATACTCGATACAAGCGTGGATGCACTTTCCACGTAACAACCACTCGTAGGTATCGCCTTGCCAACATGTACTCATTTCTGTACGTTCTCTGCATCAAGCGAGGACAATCACATGGAAACCATCAACTACACCAACGCTCGGGCACACCTGGCGCAAACCATGGACCGGGTGAATGAAGATCGCGCCCCGCTACTGGTAACGCGTCAGAAAGGCGAGCCGGTGGTGATGATGTCATTGGCCGAATACAACGCTCTCGAAGAGACGGCGTACCTGCTCCGCTCCCCCGCCAATGCCGAACGCCTGATCAAGTCCATCGCCAACCTGCGAGCGGGCAAAACCAAAACCAGGCAACTGATTGAAGAATGAATATCGARTTCACCCCTGAAGCCTGGGACGATTATCTCTGGTTCCAGCAGAACGATAAGGCAGGGCTCAAACGTATCAATCTGTTGATCAAAGCTATTCAGCGTGAGCCTTTCGACGGCCTGGGAAAACCCGAACCGCTCAAGCATAACTTGAGCGGATTCTGGTCACGCCGGATTACGGCTGAGCATCGTCTGGTCTACGCCGTTGAAGACGGCGAAATACGCGTCGTGATGTGCAGATACCATTATTGAGATTGAGCAGAGCCTCAGCCCACTTTCACCACCCGACTCACCCCTCTGACAATCATCTCCACCTCCCGCTCATCAATGGTCAGCGGCGGTAGCAGGCGAATGGTTTTGCCCCGCGTGACGTTGATCAGCAAGCCGTGATCCCGGGCGGCGATCAGGCTCAGGTCGCGGATCGGTTGCTTGAGTTCGATGCCGATCATCAGGCCCAGGCCGCGGATTTGTGAGACGTTCGGGTTGCCCGCCAATTCTGTGCGCAATCTTTCGAGCAGACGTTCCCCCTGAAGCCGGGCGTTTTCCAGCAGCCCTTGTTCTTCAACGATATCCAGCACGGTGCAACCGACCCGGCAGGCCAACGGGTTACCGCCGAAGGTGCTGCCGTGGCTGCCCGGCGTGAAGAGTTCGGCCGCCTTGCCACGGGCCAGGCATGCGCCGATGGGCACGCCGTTGCCCAGGCCTTTGGCCAGGGTCATGACGTCCGGGACGATGCCTTCGTGCTGGAATGCGAACCACTGGCCGGTGCGGCCGATGCCGGTCTGGATTTCATCGAGCATCATCAGCCATGAGCGCCGGTTGCACAGTTCGCGCACCGCCTTGAGGTAGCCCGGTGGCGCCAGTTGCACGCCGCTTTCGCCCTGGATCGGCTCCATCAGGATCGCCACGATCCGCGAACCATGGGCCTGATGCACCTTGTCCAGCGCGTCGAGGTCGCCAAATGGCACTTTGACGAAATCCCCCGGCAGCTTGTTGAAACCCAAGCGCACCGCCGGGCCGTCGCTGGCCGACAAGGTGCCAAGGGTGCGGCCATGGAACGCGTTCTCCATGACCACCACCAGCGGCTGCTCGACGCCCTTGTGCCAGCCATGCAGCCGGGCGATTTTCAGTGCGGTTTCGTTGGCTTCGGCACCGGAATTGTTGAAAAACGCCCGGTCCATGCCCGCCAGCCGCGTCAGTTTCTGCGCCAGCCGTTGTTGCCAGTCGATGCTGTAGAGGTTCGACGTGTGCAGCAGCAACCCGGCCTGCTCAGTCATGGCGGCGACGATTTTCGGGTGGGAGTGGCCGACGTTGGTCACCGCCACGCCGGCGACCGCATCCAGGTATTCGCGACCGGCCTGATCCCACAGGCGAGTGCCCAGGCCCTTGTTGAAACTCAAGGCCAAGGGTTGGTAAGTGCTCATCAGGCAGGCGGCGGTCATGACATCAAGCTCCAGCAAGGGTCGGTGTTTTTGCAGTATGGTTAGCCACCAGAGCTGGATAAACACCGTAAAACTTCAATCATTTAAAAGCAGAGCTTGATAATGGATTTGTTCCAGGCAATGACCGTCTACGTCAAAGTGGTAGAGACCGGCAGCATGACCGCCGCCGCTTTGCAGTGCGAAATGTCCACGACCATGGTCGGCAATCACCTCAAGGCCCTGGAGCAACGGCTGGGTGTACGCCTGCTCAACCGCACGACGCGACGCCAGCGGCTGACCGAGTTCGGCGCCGCGTATTACCAGCGCTGTCTGGATGTGTTGGGGTTGGTGGCCGATTCCGAGCGCCTGGCCGAGCAGGCGCTGGACGAACCGAGCGGCATCTTGCGCATCACCGCGCCCTTGACCTTCGGTACCGAGCGCCTGGCGCCGGCACTGAGCGAGTTCAGCCGGCAAAACCCACGGGTGAAACTCGACGTGGTACTGACCAACCGACGCCCGGATCTGTTGGAAAACGGTCTGGACGTAGCGTTTCGCCTCGGCGCGCTGGAACCCTCCAGCCTGATCGCCCGCCCGCTGATCGACTACACGCTGACCATGTGCGCATCACCGGAGTACCTCGCCCGGCGCGGCACACCGCAGACACCTGAAGACCTGCGCCACCATGACTGCCTGTCCTTTGCCTATCCGGCCGGGGATGACTGGCAATCGGTGCAAAAGGAATGGCGCCTGGCCGGTCCCGAGGGCGAAGTCAGCGTGGGGGTCAGCGGGCCGATGCTGATCAACAGTTCGGCCGGACTGCATCAGGCAGCACGAACCGGCATGGGCATCGTGATGATGCCCGACGCCTTGGTCGAGCAGGACCTCAAGGACGGAAAGCTATTGGCCTTGATGCCCGACTACTGCCCGCCCAGCCGGCCGATGCACCTGGTCTATGCCCAGGATCGCCACCGTTTGCCGAAACTGCGGCGTTTCGTCGAATTCGCGGTACAGAGGTGGGGCAAGCACTCGTCGGCCGAATAGAACATGCAGTCGCTGATCGCCATTTACATCCCCGCCTTCACCAGCACCGGTTGTTCCTGATAACGATTGGGGTACAGCTGCTTCAACTGCGCGACCTTCGGTAAGTCATTGATCACGATGTACGGATAGGTCGGATGCTCGGTCAGGAAATCCTGATGTTCCTCCTCCGCCGGGTAGAAACCGTTGAAGGTTTCAAGCTTGGTGACGATCGGCTTGTTGAAGGCATGGGCGGCGTCGAGCTGGGTGATGTAGGCCTGTGCGACCCGTTGCTGCTCGGCACTTTTGGTAAAGATCGCCGAGCGATACTGGGTGCCGCTGTCCGGCCCCTGGCGGTTGAGTTCGGTCGGGTTGTGCGCCACCGAAAAGTAGATCTGCAGCAAGGTGCCATAGCTGACCTGAGCGGGATCGAAAGTGACTTCGACCGATTCCGCATGGCCGGTATTGCCGTTGCTGACGCGCTCATATTGCGCGGTATTGGCCGCCCCGCCCGCGTAGCCAGAGACGGCGTTCTTCACGCCTTTGACATGCTGGAACACCCCTTGGACGCCCCAGAAGCAGCCGCCGGCAAACACCGCGGTTTCGCTGCGGGCCTGGGTGGTTTCGTCGAGGGCCGGCGGTGGAATGATTACCGCCTCTTCGGCACCACCGAAGGAGAAGGCCGAGCATTGGCTGATGATGCCGGCAGCTGCCAGCCCCAACAGGGTACGGCGCCAGGTAAAGAGGGTTTTCATGGGGCGAACTCCTGAAGCGTTGGAAAGTAATCAGCCGAAGGTGAAGGCGTAAGCCGACGCGCCCGGATCAAGAAACTCGATGCTGAAGGTCCGGTCGGTCACGCCGCCGCTCTGGCGCACCAGTTGATACAAGCGCTGGTCGATCACGGTGCCGCTGCCGTCGGGGGCCACGTCCATGCCGTGGTCGTCGCCCGGCGCCTTGCCGTCGATCAGCACCTTGAAGCGCACCGGTTTGCCATCGGCGCCAGGGCCGAGCACCAAATGCAAATCACGGGCGTGGAAGCGATAGACGATGCGGCTGGCCGGTGCGCTGGCGGTGGCCCGTTCCGAGCCGACATGCCATTGGCCACCCAGGCTCCAGTCGTTGAGGGCCAGTTGCGCCGGCGGGTTGTAGGCCGCCACTTTGTCCGGCACCAGCGCGGTTTCCGGCACGAAGTGCTCGGCACGCTGATAGCCGACATAGGTTTCCGGCGACTGCACTTCGTTGTTGTCCGGGGCCATTTGCACGCCATCGGCCTTGGCGTTGATCAGCCCGTCGGCGACCTTGGTCGAACCGGCCTCACGCAGCAATTGCTGGATGACTCGCTCCGACTCGGCGTACGCGCCTTCGCCGAAGTGGTGATAACGAATGCGTCCCTGGGCGTCGGCAAAGTAATGCGCTGGCCAGTACTCGTTGTCGAAGGCGCGCCAGATCTTGAATTCGTTATCGATGGCCACCGGGTAGGTGATGCCCAGGTCTTTCATAGCCTTGGTGACGTTGCTGACGTCGCGTTCGAAGGCAAACTCCGGCGCATGCACGCCGATCACCACCAGGCCCTGATCGCGATATTTTTCGGCCCAGGCTTTGACATAGGGTAGCGAACGCAGGCAGTTGATGCAGGAGTAGGTCCAGAAATCCACCAGCACGACCTTGCCTTTCAATGCCTGGGCATCGAGGGGTGGCGAGTTGAGCCATTGCACGGCACCCTCCAGCGACGGCAGATTGCCTTCGACCGGCAAGGTGCCCGTGGATTTCTCGGTCACTTGCACCGCGCCCCCGGAGGTCGTGTTCTGCGCCATTATCGCCCCACTGTTACGCGGTAACTTGCCGGAAAGTTTCTCCACCAACGCTTGCTCGATACCACCGGTCGAAGCCGTGGAAAACCGCGCCAGAACCCCCGTATCCAGGCCCAGGGCAATCGCCGCCACACCGGCCAGCATTGCAGCGCCCAGACCGCGACGCAGCCATTCGCCAGCGCCAATGGAGCGCTTCATCGCGGTGAAGACTCTGCCGCCCAGCAACAAGGCCAACGCGAGGGAAGTCGCGGCACCCGCTGCATAAGCCAACAACAAAAAGGTGGTTTGAATGCTCGCACCTTGCAGTGCCGCACCGGTCAGCAGCAGGCCCAGGATCGGTCCGGCACACGGCGCCCATAACAGGCCCGTGGCAACACCGATCAGAAACGAAGCGCCAGGACGTGGCCGCGCATCGGCGCCCGCCGCCTCCGACAAACGACTGCCCGCCGCCACCAATGGTCGAGTCAGGCGCTCAGCCAATTGTGGCAGCAACAACGTCAGACCGAACAACGCCACGAAAACCAACGCCAGCCAGCGCCCATACTGGTTGAGCTGCACCACCCAGCCACCGCCCACCGCCGCCAACGTGGCGACCAGCGCGAACGTCAGCGCCATCCCCACCAGCAGCGGCAATCCGCTTTTGACGAAGGGTTGCCCGGTGCGGGCGAAGACAAACGGCAGCACCGGCAGAATGCACGGGCTGACAATCGTCAGCACACCACCGAGATAAGCGAGGACCAGCAGCCACATGGCGATTACCTGCAAAAAGTGAGTGGAATGGAATCACACCGTCTTCGGCACGAACTTCATCGCCAGGCCGTTCATGCAGTAACGCAGGCCGGTGGGTTTCGGGCCGTCGTCGAAGACATGGCCCAGATGCCCGCCACAGCGCCGGCAGTGAACCTCTTCGCGGACCATGCCGAACGCACGGTCCTGGCGGGTCGCCACGGCCTTGTCCAGCGGCGCCCAGAAACTCGGCCAACCGGTGCGGCTGTCGAACTTGGTGGCCGAGGAAAACAACGGCAGGTCGCAACCGGCACAGGTGAAGGTGCCGTCGCGGTGCTCGTTGTTCAGCGGGCTGCTGTAGGCCCGTTCGGTGCCCTCTTCGCGCAGGATGTCGTACTGCTCATCGCTGAGGATGGCGTGCCATTCTTTGTCACTGTGGGTCACTTCGAATGCCTCCGCGGCGCTGGCCTCACTGATCAAAGCCGCGCCTGTGGAAAACTTCGGCAACAGGCCGATCGCCAGGGCCGTCATCCCCAGCCCGCCGCTCGCTACAAGAAATTGCCGTCGTGAAAACATGCTCGTCTCCCAAAAATCCAGGGGTGTTTCATGGAACACAGCCTAGGCTTTGGGTGATCGCCAAATCCTCACGGGAAGTTAAACAATTCGTGATAACTCGGACCCCAAAAAAACCGCACAATGCCTGTGCAAATGTAGGAGCGAGCCTGCTCGCGATGGCGGTGTGTCAGCCTCCATGAATATTGGGTGTGGATCCGCTATCGCGAGCAGGCTCGCTCCTACAGTGGCATTTCGCACAATGCGCCCATTGCACCGAAGGATTGAGCTGGATGGAACAGACCAAACGCGTCCTGGTGGTCGAGGACGATATGCATATCGCCGACCTGATCTGCCTGCACCTGCGTGATGAGCAGTTCGAGGTTGTGCACAGCGCCGATGGCGATGAAGGCATGCGCCTGCTGCAACAGGGCAACTGGGACGCACTGGTCCTCGACCTGATGCTGCCTGGAGTCGACGGCCTGGAAATCTGCCGCCGCGCCCGCGCCATGGCGCGCTACACGCCGATCATCATCACCAGCGCGCGCTCCAGCGAGGTGCACCGGATTCTCGGCCTGGAACTGGGTGCCGATGATTATCTGGCCAAGCCCTTTTCCATGCTCGAACTGGTGGCCCGGGTCAAGGCGCTGCTGCGCCGGGTCGATGCCATGGCGCGCAACCTGAAGATGGATGCCGGCAGCCTGCTCACCGACGGCCTGGCCATCGACCCGATCACCCGCGAAGTGTCCCTCGACGGACGGCGCCTGGACCTCACACCCCGGGAGTTCGACTTGCTGTACTTCTTCGCCCGCCAGCCCGGCAAGGTGTTTTCGCGCATGGACCTGCTCAATGCCGTTTGGGGCTACAGCCACGAAGGCTACGAGCACACGGTCAACACCCACATCAACCGCCTGCGCGCCAAGATCGAGGCCGACCCCGCGCAACCGGTGCGCATCCTTACGGTCTGGGGCCGTGGCTACAAATTCGCCACCGGTGAGGAGCCGCAGCCATGAGGCTGACCCTGACGCAACGCCTGTCCCTGGTGTTCGCCGTACTGCTGCTGGTGTGCTGCGGCACCTCGGCATGGCTGCAGGTGCGCTCCAACCAGATGCACGAGCAGGAAGTGGTGCAAGGCTTGTCCCGGGACCTGGCGCAGCACATCGCCAGTGACACGGTGCTGATGGACACCCAGGGCCTGATGCCCAATGCCGTGCGCGATCTGTTCAGCAAACTGATGCAGGTGAACCCCAGCGTCGAGGTGTACCTGCTCGACTCCGCAGGCAAGATTGTCGGCAGCGCCGCGCCCGAAGGCCGGATCCGTCGCGAACGGGTCGACCTGGCGCCGATCCAGCGCCTGCTGCGGGGCGATGCTCTGCCCATCCTCGGCGACGACCCGCGCAGCGTCGATGCACGCAAGGTGTTCAGCGCTGCACCGCTGAAGGTTGATGGCAAGCCGGCCGGTTATCTCTACGTGGTTTTGCTCGGTGAGGATCACGACCGCCTGGCCGAACGCGGTGCGACCAGCGCGGCGCTCAACACAGCGCTGTTGTCCATCGGACTGGTGGCGCTGTTGTGCCTGATTGCCGGTCTCACCGCGTTTGCCCTGATTACCCGGCCGTTGCGCCGCCTGACCGAAACCGTCAGCCAGTTCGACATCGATGGCGTGCCGGTCACACCGGCCCTGCCCGTCGCGGTGGAAAAAGCCGCCAGCCACGATGAAATCGCCGTGCTCGATGCGGCGTTCCGGCAGATGCAGGCACGCCTGGGCGAACAATGGCGCTCGTTGACCCGCCAGGATCAGGAGCGCCGCGAACTGGTGGCGAACATCTCCCACGACTTGCGCACGCCGCTGGCCTCGTTGCACGGTTATCTGGAAACCCTGTCGCTCAAGGACGCAACCCTGTCCCCCGCCGACCGCCGTCGCTATCTTGGCATCGCGCTGGATCAGAGCCGCAAGGTCGGTGGGCTGGCGCAGTCACTGCTGGAACTGGTGCGCCTGGAGCACGGCTTCGTGCAGCCAGTGCTGGAACGTTTTTCCCTGACCGACCTGGCCCAGGACATCTTCCAGAAATTCGAACTCACCGCCGAAGCGCGCAAAGTCGAACTCAAGGCCACGTTCGCGCCGAATGCCTCGGCGGCCTGTGCGGATCTGGGCTTGATCGAGCGGGTGCTGACCAACCTGTTCGACAATGCCCTGCGCCATACCCCGTCCGGTGGCGAGGTCGAACTGGGCCTGCGCCCGCAAGGGTCATACATCGAAGTCACAGTCAGCGATACCGGCCCCGGCATCGCCCCGGAACTGCGCGAAGGGTTGTTCCTGCGGCCGTTCAATATCGGCGGCGCACGGCGTGATGGCGGGCTGGGGCTGCGGATCGTGCATCGCATCCTGCAACTGCATGGGCGTGAGATTCAGCTGATCGATGTGCCGGGGCGGGGTGCGACGTTTCGTTTTTCATTGCCGATCGATGAGGAGACGGCGACTGCGTTGGCGGAGCGGTCGATGAACCTCAATACACCGCGGCAGGCCTGACGGACTGTGCTGTCTTTCAGTGCCCCATCGCGAGCAAGCTCGCTCCCACAGTATTTTTGGTTGTTCGCAGACCTCCTGTACACCCAAAAAACCTGTGGGAGCGAGCTTGCTCGCGATGACGTCAGCCAATACAACAAAGTTTTTCGATCAGTCGCGACTCCTGCGAAATCGCCCGTTGGCCTGTTGGGTCGTGACAACGCCGCCCCGGTCCAATAGATTAGTCGGCCCGAAAAAGCCCCCGGGCTTTCTCGCCCCTATTCAAGTTCAAAGAAGTAGTGAAATTTCAATGTCCGATTCCAACACCGCTGAATCCGTAGTCACCCTGTCGTCCAAAGCGGAATACGAAAACTCCATCAATCTTTCACAGCACGTGCCCCAGGCCAAGACCATCAGCGAGATGGTGCTGGACGCTTTCCAGTCCACCCGCGAAAGCGACCAGATCCGCGAACTGCGCGCCGCGATCCGCCAGGCCCACGACAGCTTCGACGATGACAAAGCCTACGAACTGATGGGCGAACTCAAGCAGCTCAAGGACGCCGAGGCCGCCGACATCGCCGCCCTCGAAGACCTGAGCAGCAAATTCCCGATCAGCCGCATCCTGTCCAGCTTCAAGGACGACCCGGCGTTCCAGGAAATCGTCTACGGCCTGGCCCTGAAGGTGCTGAACCAGACGCACCAGGCCATCAGCAACCCGAGCGGCGGCAAGAGCAAAGCCGCCAAGGCCAAGAAAGAAATCGAAGTATTCACCATCAGCAAGGACGGCATCAGCGTCACCTTGCCGTTGCGCACCCCGCGCTCGCGCCTGAACGTCGACCGTGAAGCTCTGGAATTCCTCGGTTTCACCTTCGTTGGCGAAGGCGAGGAAGCGGAGCTGGAAAGCGAGACATTCCTGGACAACAGCGGCGCCGAGCAGGCCGTCAACCGCAAGAACATCATCACCGCCCTGCAACAGCAAACGGCGTTCGACGGCTATAGCATCGCCGCGCAGTAAGGCGCCCCTCGCCACAAGGTCCTCAGCGACTGACTCAAGAGCCCCGCCATCAGTGCGGGGCTTTTTATTGCCCGTGATTCGGGCAAAACCGCGATTACTCTTCCAGTATCGACGCCAGAACCACACTTCCCTTCACCCATGAGCACCACGGGTCCGCCAGCGGGGAGCGTCAACTCACTTTCCAGCCCAGACCTCGGTGGTGCAACTGCTGAGGTCATCATGAACACGCCCCCCTTGTATCGCCAATTGGCCAACCACTACCTGGACGCTATCCGCAGCGGCACCTTGAAAGCCGGCGAGCGCTTGCCCTCGATCCGGTTGATGATGGAAAAACACGCCGTCAGCCTGTCGACCGCCGTGCAGGTGTGCCGCGAGCTGGAAGACTACGGTGTGCTGGAAGCCCGGCCGCGCTCCGGCAACTACATTCGTCAGCCCGACACCGTGCCCAGGCTCGCCCCGATTGCCCTGGCGCCAACGCTGGATACCAGCATCTATGTCGGCATCCATGAACAGGTCTCAGCGGTGCTCAAGGCCAGTCAGCGCGCATCGATCAAGATCAATTTCGCCAGCGCCTATTGCGCGCCCGAGCTGTATCCGCTGAAAACCTTGCAAGACAACATGATCAGATCACTGCGCTTGGACCCCTGCCTGCTCGGCGTCGCGGGCGGCGCCTGCGGCAACAGCGCATTGCGCAACATCCTGGCCCGTCGGGCACTTGCCAGCAGGACCCACCTGGACCCCGAGCGGATCGTGATCACCAACGGCGCCACCGAAGCGATCAATCTGGCCTTACGCGCGGTCACCCGCCCCGGCGACACCGTGGCCGTGGAGTCGCCGACGTTCTACGGTCTGCTGCAAATTCTCGAAAGCCTGAACCTGCGGGTGCTGGAGGTCCCGGCCTCGGCCCACACCGGGCTCAATCTGGCGGCCCTGCAATTGCTGCTGCAAGGCCCCGAGCGGATCAAGGCATTGATCGTCATTCCCAACCTGCAAAACCCGTTGGGCAGCATCATGCCCGACGCCAACAAGGCACGGCTGGTGAAACTGTGTGCCGAGCACAACACCGTGCTGATCGAGGACGACACCTACGGCGACCTGGTGGACAGCGAGCAGCCGCTGTCCACGCTCAAACATTGGGACCGCACCGACAACGTGATCTATTGCGCTTCGCTGAACAAAACCCTGGCACCGGGCATGCGCCTGGGCTGGATCAGCGCCGGCAAATGGCATGACCGCGTGGAGATGCTCAAGCATGCGCAGTCGCGGGGGTGCGAGGTGTTATCGCAATTGGCGGTCAGCGAATTCATGCGCACACCGTCCTACGAACGTTACCTGCGGCGTTTGAGAAAAACCCTGACCCAACAACGTCAACAGATGAGTGAGGCGATTACTCGCTACTTCCCCCTCGGCACCCACGTGACCACTCCCCAGGGCGGCACGTTGTTATGGGTTGAACTGCCTCGCCGGCATTCGTCCATCACGCTTTTTCATGATGCGTTGAACGTCGGTATCCAGATTTCGCCTGGGGATATCTTTTCCAATGCCAGGCGTTTCGATCACTTTGTGCGAATTGGCTGTGGCGCGCCGTATTCGCCGCGGATTGATGAGGCACTGCAGACCCTGGGGCGCTTGCTACATCAGGGTTGAACGCGATCCTGTGGGAGCGAGCTTGCTCGCGATGGCGGTTTGTCAGACACATCAATGCTGGATGTGCTGCCC
>NZ_JBGCUL010001294.1:0-1100 GCF_054177685.1 Pseudomonas sp. P5_A2_2 | reverse complement strand
GGCTTTCACCTGACGGAAGAAGGGCGTCTGGTGTATCAGGCGTCGATAGACTTATTTGCCTCGGTCGACAACTTTCGCGACCGCCTTAGTTCAGCGCAAAACGAACTTGTCGGTGATCTTGGTGTGGGGGTTATTGATAACACAATCTCTGACGCAAATTCGCCGTTAGTTGCCGCACTTAGACGTATTAACGAACAATCTCCCAAGGTCCGATTTCAACTGCAGGCAACGCAACTTGATGAGGTTGAAAGAGGTGTCGTCGAGGGGCGGTTGGTGGCGGGAATTGTGCCGGTTTATCAAAAGCGCGAAGAGTTTGATTATTACGAGCTATACGAAGAACGCTCGGAGGTTTACTGCGCGCTCGGCCACCCGCTGTTCTCCATGGCGGACGCGGACATGGGCGGTAATGTGCTCAAGGATTACGAGTGCATCAACCATCGCTACGCGATTCATCGCGACAAACTGAAATTTGCCCACTACGACAGCTTTTCCGCCTCGGCAACCCAGGTGGAGGCTGTTGCGCTGTTGATCAAGACGGGTCGTTTCCTGGGGTTCCTGCCCCAGCACTACGCCGCGCCAATGGTGGCGCGGGGAGAGTTTCGCGCGGTGTGCCCGGACCTGATCAACATCGTCACGCCGTTCAGTCTGATCCTGCGCCATAACACTGTGCGCAGCCCCTTGGTGAAGGCATTTGCCCAGGCACTGGGCGTGGATTTAAAAGCCTCGGTTTGATTGTTCACCGCGTTGAACACTTACTAATGAACACTGGCGGCCAAATGGGGATGATTGGACCAGGCTTAAGGCTTCCTGCTTGATGGCGCGCAACGGATTAGCCTCTGTAAGGCCTTCACCCATTCATTCGCAAGTGAACAAGTAGAGGTTCCGTCCACATAAGCGGCTGTAACCCTGGATTTTGAGGCCCGTTAGCCAGAAACCGGGTTAGAGTGTTCATCAATGTCTGTTCATAAGGGATCCCTCCACTCGATTCGCGTAGTCGCGCCAAGCGGTTCCACCGAACGAACAGGGCAAAAAAACCGTATATCAATCGTTGTTTGAAGAATGAATCGTCCGCTGTTTGTTTCTCTGGATGGGCCCAAGGG
>NZ_JBGCUL010001293.1:0-1103 GCF_054177685.1 Pseudomonas sp. P5_A2_2 | reverse complement strand
CTCCTGCTCCGCAGCCAAAGCCCCCGGTGGAATGGAACGGCTACGCCGCTGGCCGTCGCGATCAGTGAGTACGGCGTCCAGTTCCGGCCCTTGCGCGGCTTTCAAATACCATAGCCAGTTGAACCGGCGCTCGCCAGGATCTACGGAGCCGTTCAAGCCCGGCACCATGTACTCCAACATCAGCGATCCAGGGTCCTGTTGAAAAACAAAATCCTGGTAAAGCTGCGTCCTGGCGAAGTCTGGAAGTCGGTCTTCATCAACAAGCCCACGCCAAACCACGTAGCCCGAATAGCTATGTTGCGTCCCGGGCAACACCCTGCTTCGCACGAATGAACCCGCACCATCGGCCCCCACCAGCAGGTCTGCCTCGGCACAACTGCCGTCGGCAAAAAACGCGGTCACTCGGTGCTCATTCTGAGCCAGATCCACCAGTGTCTTGCCACGGTGATAATGCTCGACAGGAAATGCAGAAAATAACGAGCCATACAGTGTGTTCCAGGACGTCTGCGTTTGCGGCATCGGTTCTTTATGCACGACGGTACCGGCTCGATCCAGATACAGACGATCATGGGACCGGACACCTAGCGCACGGGTATGTTGGATGCCCGCATAGCGGAAATGCTGCAAGACATCCGCTTGCAGAACAATGCCACCGCCACGGCTATCCATTGCCGCGGGGGATCGCTCGAAAACATCGACCTGCCAGCCAATCGCGCGCAACGCCGTGGCGGCAAACAGTCCTCCCAGAGAACCACCAATGACCAGGGCCTTTGGAACATCCGGACTCTTCATTACCCTTCTCCTTGCAGAGTGGTGATTCCCATACCAACCGTTTTGAGCTGCGTTATGCCAGCGCCGGATAGTCGATGTACCCCTTGGCGTCGCCACCAAAAAAGCTGTTGCCGTCCGCCAGATTGAGCTCGGTACGCCCGCGCAGGCGAGCCGGCAAGTCGGGGTTGGCAATGAACGGCCGACCGAAAGCGATGAGGTCGGCACGCCCCTGCGCGATGGCCAGTTCAGCGGTTTCTCCGTTGTAACCACCCGCCAGCATCAGAACGCCGTGGAAGTCAGTACGCAGCTGTTTGATGATGGCGTCCCAGCGC
>NZ_JBGCUL010001292.1:0-1104 GCF_054177685.1 Pseudomonas sp. P5_A2_2 | reverse complement strand
AAGCCGGCCGGCCGGCTTTGCGGATTGATCCGTTGGCCTTGGCGGCGGGGGAACCGGTGGTGGCGCAAGCCTTGGCCTTTGCCCGTGATAACGAGCAAACCGTATTGATCTACGCCACCAGCTCACCGGATGAGGTCAAGTTGGTGCAACAGCAACTGGGCGTCGAGCAGGCCGGTAGCCTGGTGGAAAACGCCTTTGGCGAAATTGCCCAGGGTCTGCGCCAGAGCGGCGTGCGCCGTTTCGTGATCGCCGGCGGAGAAACCTCGGGCGCTGTGGTTCAGGCACTGGGCGTGCAGCTGCTGCAAATCGGCGCGCAGATCGATCCGGGTGTACCGGCGACTGTCAGCAATACCGACGAACCTTTAGCGCTGGCTCTCAAGTCGGGCAACTTCGGTGGCCGGGATTTCTTCAGTAAAGCCTTGAACCAACTCGCCCGGGCCGGGGGTGCACAATGAGCTGCGCAATGAGCGACGAGAACGCCCTGCGCGAAGAAATCTGTGAGGTTGGCCGCAGCCTTTACGAGCGCGGATACACCGTTGGCAGCGCCGGCAATATCAGCGCGCGCCTGGATGACGGCTGGTTGATCACGCCGACGGACGTCTGCCTCGGGCGCCTCGATCCGGCGACCATCGCCAAGGTCAATCTGGCCGGCGAATGGGTGTCCGGCGACAAGCCTTCGAAGACCCTTGCGTTGCATCGCCAGGTCTATGACCGCAACCCGAATGTCGGCGGCGTGGTGCATACCCACTCCACCCATCTGGTGGCGTTGACGCTCGCAGGTGTCTGGCAGGCGAACGACATTTTGCCGCCGCTGACGCCATATCAGGTCATGAAAGTCGGACATATCCCGTTGATTGCCTACCAGCGACCCGGTTCGCCGAAGGTTGCCGAACAGGTCGCGCAACTGGCCAACAGTGTTCGCGGCGTGATGCTCGAACGGCTTGGGCCAGTGGTCTGGGAGAGTTCGGTCTCCAGGGCCAGCTACGCCCTGGAAGAGCTCGAGGAAACCGCGCGACTCTGGCTGATGAGCAATCCCAAGCCGGAACCGCTGAATCAGGCGGCGCTGGACGAACTGCGAGAGACCTTCGGTGCGCACTGGTAGAG
>NZ_JBGCUL010001291.1:0-1107 GCF_054177685.1 Pseudomonas sp. P5_A2_2 | reverse complement strand
GGCGAAAACAAGCTGTTCGAAGAGCAACTGCTCAAAGGCGAAATCGAAGTCATCCTGACCCCGCAAGGCACCCTCGCTGAAAAAATGCGCGCAGGCGGTGCCGGCATTCCGGCCTTCTTCACCGCTACCGGCGTTGGCACGCCTGTCGCCGATGGCAAGGAAGTCCGCGAATTCCATGGCCGCAAGTACCTGATGGAAGAATCCATCACCGGCGACTTCGCCATCGTCAAAGGCTGGAAAGCCGACCATTTCGGTAACGTGATCTATCGCCACACGGCCCAGAACTTCAACCCGCTGGCCGCCACTGCCGGCAAGATCACCGTGGTCGAAGTCGAAGAAATCGTCGAACCCGGCGAGCTGGACCCGGCGCAGATCCACACCCCTGGCATCTACGTCGACCGGATCATCTGCGGCACGTTCGAGAAGCGCATCGAACAGCGCACCGTGCGTAAGTGATCCCCTGCCCCCGGACCGAATGAAGGAATAACGACAATGGCACTTTCCCGCGAACAAATGGCTCAACGCGTCGCCCGCGAAATGCAGGACGGCTTCTACGTGAACCTGGGCATCGGCATTCCGACCCTGGTCGCCAACTACATCCCCGAAGGCATGGAAGTCATGCTGCAATCGGAAAACGGCCTGCTGGGCATGGGTCCGTTTCCTACTGAAGACACCATCGATGCCGACATGATCAACGCCGGCAAGCAGACCGTGACCGCCCGTATCGGTGCTTCGATCTTTTCCTCGGCCGAGTCCTTCGCGATGATCCGCGGTGGCCATGTCGACCTGACCGTATTGGGCGCGTTCGAAGTGGACGTCGAAGGCAACATCGCTTCGTGGATGATCCCCGGCAAACTGGTCAAGGGCATGGGCGGCGCCATGGACCTGGTTGCCGGCGCAGACAACATCATCGTCATCATGACCCACGCCTCCAAGGATGGTGAGTCCAAGCTGTTGTCCAAATGCAGCCTGCCGCTGACCGGCGCCGGGTGTATCAAGCGCGTACTGACTGACCTGGCTTACCTGGAAATCGAAAACGGCGCGTTCATTTTGAAAGAGCGCGCACCGGGTGTCAGCGTCGAAGAGATCGTTGCCAAGACTGCCGGT
>NZ_JBGCUL010001290.1:0-1107 GCF_054177685.1 Pseudomonas sp. P5_A2_2 | reverse complement strand
GCAGGAAGTTCTGCACCGAGAACATGGCTTTCTTCATTTCACCGGCGTAACGCATGCCGGCGATCAGCACTTTCTTCTGTGCGAAGTTGAGGATCACGCAGCCGTCGGAGTTGGTGCCGTCACGCTCTGGCACGCACTCGAAGTTGGCAACGTTAAGCACCTGCCACTCGTCACGACCCGCCGGGTTGTACTGAGCCGGGTTGATGAACAGGCAACGGCCGAACAGGTTCTGCCAGGCAGTCTGGGTGGTCATCTTCACGGCCAGGTAGTGCTCGGAAGCAGCACCTACGTGCACGTGGGAAACGAAATGCTCTTGCGCGTTGTTGAATGCCTCGACGCGAGCCCACAGGGCGTCGAACTTGTCGGCCGGGAACTTGCGGTTGATCGGGCCCCAGGCGATGGCAGCCTGGGTGCTTGGCTCTTCAACGATGAAACGATCGACTGGCGAACGGCCGGTACGGTGACCGGTACGAACAACCAGTGCGCCGGTATCGGCAAGCTCGCCTTCACCGCGGTTGAGGGCTTCTTTAACCAGATCATCAACACTCAGATCGGTGTACACGGCGTTATTGGCTTGCGTCATGAGGTTCCCCGTCGGCCAGTGGCCGAGTGCTCCAAACGTTTTTGTAGTAGAAAGTCGTGCACTACTACCGCGAAAAAAGTGGGCCGGATTATGCCAGAAAAGCCCAAAAAGAGTAGGCCCCTCCTGTCGTAACGGCGTTAATCCGGCGCAAGGCAGTGAATTTACCTGCGCTGAAACGTTTCAGTGACGGGTATCTGACGGTGTCTCGATGCCCGCACCAGCGAACAATTGAGTGACATCGGCCGCGTCGAACAGGTAGCGCTGGTTGCAGAACTGGCAATCGATCTCGATGTTGCCACCGTGCTCGACGACCAATTGCTGCGCGTCTTCCTTACCCAGACTGACCAGCGCATTGGCTGAACGTTCGCGCGAGCAGCTGCAGCGGAAGCGCAACTTCTGCACATCGAACAGACGCACCTGCTCTTCGTGGTAGAGACGATGTAGCACGGTTTCGTTGTCCAGGCCCAGCAGTTCATCGGCGGTCAGGGTAGTGGCCAATGCGGTGAGGTGCTGCCAGCTGGCAG
>NZ_JBGCUL010001289.1:0-1108 GCF_054177685.1 Pseudomonas sp. P5_A2_2 | reverse complement strand
GTACCGTATGGCCTGGGCCAGCCTTGCGCGTTGGCAGAGCGAACGGGACAACCTGAAACAAGTGAGTTTCCCCACCGAGCTGAGCAACGATCCCGATCCGCGCCTGGCGTTGGTGCTGGAAGGCCAGCGCCAGTTGTTCAGCAGCCGCCGCGATGCTTTCTCCCGCGAACAAGCGGCCCTGCGTGCCAGCATCGAAGGCGCCGGCGCGCAATTGGCCGGCATGCGCCGCGCCCGTACCGATCTGAGCGCCCAGGCCAACTCGCTGCAACAACAGCTGAGCAATCTCCAGCCCCTGGCGGACAACGGCTACATCCCGCGCAACCGACTGATGGAGTACCAGCGGCAGTTGTCGCAAGTTCAACAACAATTGGCAGAAAACACCGGCGAAAGCGGGCGCGTGGAGCAGGGCATCCTCGAATCGCACCTGAAGTTGCAACAACACATCGAGGAGTATCAGAAGGAAGTCCGTACCCAACTGGCCGATGCACAGCTCAAAAGCGTGACCCTGGAGGAACAACTGACCTCCGCCGGATTCGACCTGCAACACAGCGAGATCCTCGCCACGGCCGATGGCATCGCGGTCAACCTTGGGGTTCACACGGTCGGCGCGGTGGTGCGACAGGGCGAAAATCTGCTGGAGATCGTGCCCCAGGGCACTCGCCTGGAAGTGGAAGGGCACCTGCCGATCAACCTGGTCGACAAGGTCGGCACGCACTTGCCGGTGGACATTCTGTTCACCGCGTTCAACCAGAGCCGCACCCCGCGAGTACCGGGCGAAGTCAGCCTGATCTCCGCCGACCAGTTGCTCGACGAGAAAACCGGCGCACCGTATTACGTGCTGCGCAGCAGCGTCAGCGATGAGGCCATGGAAAAGCTCAACGGTCTGGTGATCAAACCCGGTATGCCGGCGGAAATGTTTGKGCGCACCGGTGAACGTTCACTCCTCAACTATTTGTTCAAACCGCTGCTCGACCGGGCAGGCTCCGCGTTGACCGAGGAATAAGGATGTTCGGTTGTATGAATAAGCTTTCCATGCTTGGGGCGGCACTCCTGCTGCTGGCGGGCAACCCGGCAGTAGCGGCCATGGGGCCGTTCGAGATTTACGAAC
>NZ_JBGCUL010001288.1:0-1109 GCF_054177685.1 Pseudomonas sp. P5_A2_2 | reverse complement strand
GATTCGGTTTGCTGATTCTGGCAACGTGGGTATTCGGTTGGGTTGACTGGACCGGGGCTGTAGCGCACTGAGACTCGCACCAGGCTGCAGGACATGCAGCCTGGTCGCAGGGAAGCGGCTAACCGTTAACGCCCCTCAAGCAGCTGTGCCGCTTGATCCAGCAACGCCAAAGGCTCWTTGGCCTTGTGAATGTCCACCGACAGTAACTGCCGAAACTTGCGCGCCCCCGGGAACCCGGTGCCCAGGCCCAGTACATGTCGGGTGATGTGGTGCATCGAACCACCTGCAGCGATGTGCGCCGCTATATAGGGACGCAACTGCGCCAGCGCCTCAGCCCGGCTGATCACCGGCGCCGTGCTGCCGAACAGCTGCTGATCCACCTCGGCCATCACATAAGGGTTGTGATACGCCTCACGGCCCAGCATGACGCCGTCGAACGTCTGCAAATGCTCGTGGCAGGCCTCCAGCGTCTTGATCCCGCCGTTCAGGATAATCTCCAGCTCCGGAAAGTCCGCCTTCAACCGCGCCGCCACGTCATAGMGCAGAGGTGGGATGTCGCGGTTTTCCTTCGGCGACAACCCCTCCAGAATCGCAATCCGCGCGTGCACAGTAAAACTGGTGCAGCCGGCCTCGCGAACCGTACCGACGAAATCACACAGTTCTTCGTAACTGTCGCGCCCGTTGATCCCGATTCGATGCTTGACCGTCACCGGAATCGACACCGCATCGCGCATCGCCTTCACACAATCGGCCACCAACTGCGGATGCCCCATCAGGCACGCGCCGATCATATTGTTCTGCACCCGATCACTCGGGCAGCCGACATTCAGGTTCACCTCGTCGTACCCGTGCTCCTGCGCCATCCGCGCACACGCGGCCAGGTCCAGCGGCACACTGCCGCCGAGTTGCAATGCCAGCGGGTGCTCGGCTTCGTTGTGGCGCAGGAAGCGGTCGTGATCGCCGTTGAGCAAAGCACCGGTGGTGACCATTTCGGTGTAGAGCAGGGCGTTTTTCGACAATAGGCGCAGGAAAAAACGGCAGTGGCGGTCAGTCCAATCCATCATCGGCGCCACACTGAAGCGGCGGGACGGCTCAGAACGGGCATGGCT
>NZ_JBGCUL010001287.1:0-1109 GCF_054177685.1 Pseudomonas sp. P5_A2_2 | reverse complement strand
CATCGCGAGCAAGCTCGCTCCCACAGGGTTTTTCCCACAGGGTTTTGTGTTGTGTGCTCAGTCGCGGTAGACCGGGAAGTCCGCACACAGGGCGGCCGCCTGCCGTGCGACATTGGCCTCGATATCGGCATCGCCCAGGTGATCGAGGATGTCGCAAATCCATCCAGCCAACGCAATGCTCTGCGCTTCCTTGAAGCCACGGCTGGTGATCGCCGGCGTGCCGATGCGCAGGCCGGACGTCACGAATGGCGATTGCGGATCGTTGGGCACGGCGTTCTTGTTGACGGTGATGCCGGCACGGCCGAGGGCGGCGTCGGCGTCCTTGCCGGTGAGGCCCTGGCGGATCAGGCTGACCAGGAACAGATGGTTGTCGGTACCGCCGGACACCACGTCATAACCGCGTTCGATAAACACCTGCGCCATGGACTGGGCGTTACGGATCACTTGCGCCTGATAGGTCTTGAAGCCTGGTTCCAACGCTTCTTTGAAGCACACGGCCTTGGCGGCGATCACGTGCATCAGCGGGCCGCCCTGGCCGCCGGGGAATACCGCGGCATTGAGCTTCTTCTCCAGTTCAGCATTGGCCTTGGCCAGAATCAGACCGCCACGGGGGCCGCGCAGGGTCTTGTGGGTGGTGGTAGTGACCACGTCGGCGTAGGGCAGCGGGTTCGGGTACAGACCGGTCGCCACCAGGCCGGCGACGTGGGCCATGTCGACGAAAAAGTACGCGCCGACCTTGTCGGCGATCTGGCGGAAGCGCGGGAAGTCCAGGGTCTTCGAATAGGCCGAGAACCCGGCGATGATCATTTTCGGCTGGTGCTCGACCGCCAAGCGCTCGACTTCGTCGTAATCGATCAGCCCTGTTTTGGTGTCGATGCCGTATTGCACCGCGTTGTAGAGCTTGCCGGAAAAACTCACCTTGGCACCGTGGGTCAAGTGACCGCCGTGGGCCAGGCTCATGCCCAGCACGGTGTCGCCGGCTTGCAGCAGAGCCAGATAAACCGCGGCGTTGGCCTGGCTGCCGGAGTGGGGCTGGACGTTGGCGTAGTCGGCGCCGAACAGCTGCCTTGGGGCTGGACGTTGGCGTAGTCGGCGCCGAACAGCTGCCT
>NZ_JBGCUL010001286.1:0-1109 GCF_054177685.1 Pseudomonas sp. P5_A2_2 | reverse complement strand
GTTCAAACATCTTTGGGTTTTGAGAAAACCCTAAACTTGGCTCAGCAATCGTTGGTTACATCTTTGATTTCTCGCGGAGTAACTTGTGATGCTGATAATCTGTTGACTAGCAGTCTGACTCCACAAGCACCCACACGAATTGCTTGATTCAGTTGTTAAAGAGCGGTTGGTYAAGAGCTTTCGTCTCAACCGAGGCGCGCATTSTACAGCAGCCTCATTTGCTGTCAAGTGATTATTTTCTGAAGTTTTCCAAGTTTCCTTTTCAACTTCAACCACTTGCGCTTCAGATCTCTCGTCAGCGGGAGGCGAATTCTACAGCGTTACACGCTGCTGTCAACACCTCTTTTTCAACCCCCTTTTGGCTTCGATGACCTGAAGCAACCTGCTGCCGAAAACTGCGTAACTCGTTGTTTACCAAGGAGTTTTCCGTTTCGACTGCGCCGGAAGTGGGGCGAATTATAGGCTTCCAGAATCTGCCGTCAACCCTTTATTTCAGCCTTATTCGGATTTGAGCGTAATACGCGCAAATGCCTTCTTCCCGGCCTGACAAACATGGGTCGCACCCAGTGCATATATAAAGGTGCGATCGACAACCTCACCATCTATACGCACACCACCGGAACCCAGGAGATCTCGAGCCACCGCAGAGTTCTTGACCAACCCCGCCTTATTAAGGACAGCAGCGATCGGCATATCCTCGGTAGCAGTCAATTCGATTTCCGGCAGATCTTCCGGCAGCTCGCCATCCTTCATACGGTTACCGGCAGCACGATGAGCACTGGCCGCAGCCTCCTCACCATGGAAACGTGCAACGATCTCTTCAGCCAGCTTGATCTTGATATCGCGCGGATTGGCACCCGCCTCTACATCAGCGCGGAACGCATTGATCTCATCCATTGAACGGAAGCTGAGCAACTCGAAGTAACGCCACATCAGCACATCCGGAATGGAAACCAGCTTGCTGTACATCACACCCGGCGCTTCCTGGATACCGACGTAGTTGCCCAAGGACTTGGACATCTTCTTCACGCCATCCAGCCCCTCAAGCAGCGGCATGGTCAAAATGCACTGGGCTTCCTGACCATAACCACGCTGCAGCTCACGCCGCC
>NZ_JBGCUL010001285.1:0-1110 GCF_054177685.1 Pseudomonas sp. P5_A2_2 | reverse complement strand
GAATTGATGCACTCATTCGTCGACAACCCATCAGTGGGTGGCGCCGGCGGCGACGAGGATCTCGAACTCAAAGAGCACTGGGATCGCTGCGAAGCGGCGGGCCTGCCCAGCCGATTGGTCATGGACGAAGACGGTCGCTTCCGCATGACGCGCATCCCCCTTTTTTCCGGGGCCGTCAGCTACACAATGGATGGCAAGCCTGCGGTTGCCGGTCGCTTGGACACAACCGGTGAAGCCAACATCGGTGCGCTGCTTTATTTCAACTACCCATCAACCTGGAACCACTTTCTGGGCGACCACGCGCTGAGCTTCCGCGTTCTGCCCATCGGTCCGGGCGAGACGTTGGTCACTACAAAATGGATCGTCAAGAAGGACGCGCAGGAAGGTGTCGACTACGACATCGATCGCCTGACCAAGGTTTGGCTTGCAACCAATGACCAGGATCGCACCTTGGTGGAAGGCGCACAGGTCGGGGTCAGCTCCCCTGCTTACGAGCCGGGCCCATTGTCGGTGGCCAGCGAAATTGGTGTGTGTCAGTTTGATGATTGGTACTGCAAAACGATGCTTGAGCAGCTCAATGACACGATCCCGTTGAGATCTGTCGGCTAAGAGCAAAACTGCCGGTGGTGAGAACCACGAATGATCACCACCGGCATCCCCAAACTTCTCCCCTCCTCGCACCCCGAGTCACTGCTCAGTCAGTACTCCTGTCTTCTAAACAGCTCGGGAAAACTGGGCGAGAATCCAGTCGCGTAGCCGGCAACACGCGTCGTCATTGATCCGGTCTTCACGAAAGGTCAGATAGTGCTGACTTTCATGGAGAACCACTTCCTCTTCGATCGGCCGAATCAGCGTGCCGTTTTCGATCAGGTTTGCAACCAGGTGATTCCATCCGAGGGCTACGCCCTGATGGGTCAACACCATGCTGATTACCAGGTTGTAGTCGTTCGCGTTGAACACGTGAGGACTGTCGTGGGGGCGTTTCTCGATATCGACATCGTGATAAGCCAGCCAAACGCCCCAGTCAACGTGCTCCGCTACCTGGGATCTGCCATAGGGACTGAGGTTCAGCAAAACCCCGTCGCGTAGTGCTTCCAGGCTGGACAGCTC
>NZ_JBGCUL010000055.1:0-12959 GCF_054177685.1 Pseudomonas sp. P5_A2_2 | reverse complement strand
GACGACTTATCGTGAATTACGGGCTTTGGGTGCGAGTAAAGAAGTCGCCCAGAAAGTGGCATGTAACACCCGTCGTTGGTGGGACAACAGTCGATGGGCCTTGAATTGGGTGCTTAATCTCGCGTGGTTTGATCGCTTGGGACTTCCACGTCTCTCCTGACCTCAATCCCTCGAACCGCCCGGTGCGGACCCGCATGCCGGGTGGTGTGGCAGGGGTACGGTCTATGAAGGCCGTCCCCTATGCCGATTCGCGTTGTTAGCCGAGTCGTTTTTATGGCGTCACCACGCATCAAGTGAACTCATCGGTTATGCAAATACGCCTTCCCGTAGTGACGCTCCATCCTTGCCTGAACCAGCTCCAATCCAATCGACATCACCCAATAAATCACCGCTGCGGTCGTCAGCATCTCGATGTACCGATAGCTCGACCGCCCATACGATTGCGCCAAAAACATCACTTCCCAAACCCCCATCACTGAGATCAGCGACGAGTCCTTGAGCATGGAGATGAACTGGTTGGTGGTCGGCGGGATGATGGTGCGCATGGCTTGGGGCAGGGTGACGCGCCAGAAAATCACGGTTTCGCGCATGCCCAGGGCCAGTGACGCTTCCCGTTGGCCGTGGGAAACGCCGAGGATGCCGGCGCGGAAGATTTCGCTCAGGTAGGCGCCGTAGTTCAGCGACAGGGCGATGATCCCGGCCGCGATGGCGCCGGGTACTACGCCCAGTTGGGGCAGGCCGAGGTAGATCAGCAGAATCTGGATCAGCAATGGTGTGCCGCGAAAGAACGAGGCGTAGAAACTGGCGATGCCGAACGCCACGGCGCTTTTCGACAGCCGCCCCAGGGCGGTGATGAAACCCAGCAGCGACGAGGCGACTATTGAACACAGGCACAGAAACAACGTCAGCGCCGCGCCTTGCAGGAAGCCGTTGGGCGCCAGGTGCACGCCGACGAGGTTGGGCAGTTTGTCGAGGATGATCGAGAACTTCAGGTCGAAGCTCAGGAAGAAACTGGCGAACAATCCGAGCATCGCCGCCCAGGTCAAGTACAGCCGTGTGCGGAAACCGAAGATCCGTTGCAGCCGTGACTCAGCCGGCGGCTGGGGAGGTTTGGGGAAAGAAGTCATTTACTGATATCAGCGCCGATCCATTTTTGCGAGAGCTTGCTCAGTGTGCCGTCCTGTTTCAGCTGAGCGAAGACGTCACGCACTTTGGCGTCCCACTGGGCGTCGCCTTTTTCAATGGCCACCGAGTTCGGCTCCGAGTACAGCGGCTCGCCGGCGAGTTTGAAGCGCTTGTCTTCGGTCAGGCGCGGTTGGGCGGTGACAAGGTTGGTGAGGATCGCGTCCAGTCGCACGCCAGCGCCCAGGCCGAGGTCCTGGAACGCCACGTTGTCAGTGTCATACGGGGCGATCTGCACGTCCTCGAACGGGTACTGCAATTGGGTGTCTTCGGCGCCTTCGATCACCAGGTTTTTGTTCAGGTAGCTTTCATAGCTGGAGGCGCTGGTGAGGCCGACTTTCTTGCCGCTCAGGTCCTTGGCGCTGTGGATGCTGTCGTCCTTGGCGTTGACCACGATCACCGCTGGCGAGGCGTAGTACTCGACCGGGAAGTCGAAGACCTCGGCGCGGGCCTTGCTCGGGGTCATGGAGCAGATGCAGATGTCGTAGCGCCCACTCCAGCGGCCGGCAGCGATCACGTCCCAGGACGGGGTTTCGAGGCGCAGTTTGACGCCCAGTTTGTCTGCCACGGCCTTGGCCACGTCGACGTCGAAGCCATCGAGCTGGTTCTGATCATTGAGGAACGAGAAGGGTGGATAGCTTTCCATCAACACGCCCACCAGTTCTTTTTTTTGCTCGACGCGATCCAGCGTGGCGCCGCCAAAGGCTTGGGTGGAGGCAGCCAGAATCGTCAGGCCCAGGGCCAGGAGTGGTTGGAATTTCACAGTCGATTCCTGATAAAAAAGAGGTTGTCATTAACCGGATGGTGCGTATTAAATAGTTATAAGAACGACTCCGATAGTGAGTTATTTTCATAAGCTTATGAGTGAAAAGCATATGGGCGCAGCAAGCACAGTGATTCTGGATGGCGGCATGGGTCGTGAGTTACAGCGCCGAGGCGCGCCGTTCCGGCAGCCTGAGTGGTCGGCGCTGGCCTTGAGCGAAGCGCCGCAAGCGGTAGAGGCGGTGCACTCGGCTTATATCGAAAGCGGTGCGAACGTGATCACCAGCAACAGTTACGCGGTGGTGCCGTTTCACATTGGCGAAGAGCGTTTTGCAGCAGAAGGGCAGGCGCTCGCGGCGTTGGCCGGTGAGCTGGCTCGGCGCGCGGTAGAGGCTTCGGGCAAAGCGGTGCGTGTGGCCGGTTCATTGCCGCCGCTGTTTGGGTCCTATCGCCCGGACCTTTTTGATGCTGGTCGGGCGACTGAATTGTTGGCGCCGCTGGTGAAGGGTCTGGCACCTCATGTCGATCTGTGGCTGGCAGAAACCCAGAGTTCGATCGTTGAAGCGCGAGCGATCCACGCCGGTCTGCCAACGGACGGCAAGCCGTTCTGGCTGTCGTTTACCCTGAAGGATGAGGACACGGACGAAGTGCCGCGCTTGCGTTCGGGCGAGCCGGTGGCTGAAGCCGCCGCCGTGGCGGCTGAGTTGGGCGTCGAAACGTTGCTGTTCAACTGCAGCCAGCCGGAAGTAATCGGTGCTGCGATTGATGCCGCGCGGGAAACCTTCGAGCGTTTAGGGGTGAAGATTCACATCGGCGCTTATGCCAATGCCTTCCCGCCGCAACCGAAAGAGGCCACGGCCAATGACGGTCTGGACCCGTTGCGTGAAGACCTTTATCCGCCGGGTTACTTGCAGTGGGCGGCGGATTGGAAAGAACGCGGCGCCAGTCATTTGGGCGGTTGCTGCGGGATCGGGCCGGAGCATATTGCGGTGCTTGCCCAGAAACTCGCCTAAAAGCATCGCGGGGCAAGCCATGCTCCTACAGGTTTGGTGGCGTCCACAGATCGTGTGTCCGGCCCATATCCCGTAGGAGCAAAGCTTGCTCCGGGCGGCGTTCCGACGATAGCGTCCGTCCAGGCGCTACCGAATCAGGTGCGGCACTCCGCCAACGTTTTCACCTGCCCCGAATCCGTCTGGTTCTTATCGGATAGCCACCGCTCAAACCCCGCCCCGATCGCTGGCCATTCCGAGTCCAGAATCGAATACCACGCCGTATCCCGGTTCTGCCCCTTCACCACCATATGCTGACGAAACACGCCCTCAAAACTGAACCCCAGCCGCTCGGCCGCGTATTTGGAGCGGGCATTGCCGTTGTTGCACTTCCACTCCAGACGGCGATAACCCAGCGCAAAGGATTCCTTGGCCAGCAAATAAATCGCCTCGGTGCTTTTCGGCGAGCGCTGCATCGGCGCGCCGAACGTGACATGGCCGATCTCGATCCGCCCTTGTGAAGGGACAATCGACATCAAACTGAGGATGCCCTGCACATCGCCGCTAGCACGGTCGATCACGCTGAAGAAATACGGGTCGCTATTGGCCGCATGATTGTTCAGCCAATCGTTGAAAACGCTGCGCTCCGGGAAAGGCCCATAAGGCAAATAATCCCAGAGTTTCGGGTCGGCACCCGGGCCTTGCAGGGCCTTCCACAAACCATCGGCGTGACGCGCCGGGTCGAGTTTTTCCAAGCGGATGTAACGCCCTTCGATCAGTTGAGCGGTGGGTGCCGGGACGCCTTTCCAGTCGGCGAGTGAAATCGACATGCTGTTCTCCTAGATGGCTTTGCGAAACTRGATGAAACCGGGGCGTTCGGCGATGCGCTCGTAGAGCTGGATCGCGGTGGCGTTGGTTTCGTGGGTCAGCCAGTGGACCTTGTTGCAGCCGTCGGCCTTGGCCGTGGTGTAGACGAATTCGATCAGTTGCCGGCCGACGCCGGTGCCGCGGGTTTCCGGGGCTACCAGCAAGTCTTGCAGGTAGCAGGAGTTTTCGATGGCCCAGTTCGAACGATGGTAGATGAAATGCACCATGCCCACCGCTTTGCCGTCGGCCCAGGCGAGTGCGGCGTGGGTTGGCTCGTTCGGATCGAGCATGCGCTGCCAGGTGCTTTGGGTGACGGCCTCCGGCAATTCGGTGTTGTAGAAATGCAAGTAGGCTTGCCACAGCGGCAACCAGGCCGCGTGATCACCGGCGGCGACCTGGCGAATGTCGATTTGACTCATGGTGATTTCCTTAGCGCATCAATTGGGCGAGGGTTTGGTCATTGATGTCGGGGCTGGCGGCCAGGCCTTCGCGCACGCCGGCGATGTCGGCGGGGCTGCGGTTTTGACTGAGCTTGCGCTTGCCTTCCAGGCGGTCGATGGGGATGGCGAAACCGACGATGGCCTTGAGCATGCCGTCGATGTAATCGGCGGGGGCATCGGCCACTGACCACGGTTGGGCGCGGCCAGCTTCATGACGGTCGGTAAGGGTGCTGACGATGTCGAGCAGCCGCCCGCCATCGCTGAAGGTTTCGGCTCGGCCATAGGCGTGTACAGCGACGTAGTTCCAGGTTGGCACGACTTTGCCGTGTTCGGCCTTGCTCGGGTAGAGGCCGGGGCTGACGTAGGCGTCGGCACCGGCAAAAATCAGCAGGGCTTCGGCGCCGTCGCGCAGGTCTTTCCACTGTGGATTGGCTTTGGCCAGATGCCCGTACAACGTACCGTTCGAGCCTTGTTCGCAATGCAGCAGCACCGGTACATGGCTGGCTTGCAGGCCGCTTTCACCGTAGGTCACCAATATGGCGAGGCGGGTGGCGAGGATCAGTTCATGCAGTTGGGACAACTCGTCGATGGCAAAAGCACGTGGTGTGTACATGGAGATATTTTCCTTGGCGAATGTCTGCATCCTAGGCAGGCTATTGGTCTGTTGTAAGAGCCATTAATGACCAATTTCATGGGTCCATTGCGATGACCAGCGAACCACTGTCCCTGACCTTCAACCCGGCGGGTATCGAACTTGATCGTCGCCAGGGGTTGAGTCGGCAGCTCTATCAGGCATTGCGGATGCGGGTACTCGACGGGCGACTGGCCAGCGGCACGCGTTTGCCGGCCAGTCGGGATCTGGCTGCCGCGCTGGCGATTTCCCGCAACAGCGTAGTGCGCGCCTACGATCAGCTTTACGCTGAAGGGTTTATCGAGGGGCGGGTAGGTGACGGGACTTACGTCGCGCAATTACCCCATGCAACCTTGCCGGCAAAAAAACTATCCACAAAAGTATCCACAGGGTTTTCAACAGGCTTACCCACAGCTTTATCCACAAATTGGCTTGATTTGCCTGTGGATTCATCCAGCAAAGTTACCCACAGGGACGCCTTGACCCGTGTTGAAAAGAATCATTTACCCATGCCGCCCAGCGGTCCGCCCAAGGCTTTTCGGGTCGGTGTTCCTGCGTTCGATCTGTTTCCGTTCGAGGTCTGGGCCAAGCTGAATGCGGCTTTCTGGCGTAAACCGGATTTGCAGCAACTGTGCTACGGCGATCCGGCCGGCGATGCACGCTTGCGCGGGATGATCGCCGCGTATTTGCGCAGTTCCCGTGGCATGCAGTGCACGGCTGAGCAAATTGTGATCACCAGTGGTGCGCAGCAGGGGATCAGCCTTTGTGCACAGCTGCTGGTGGGGCCCGGTGACGGGGTGGCGATTGAAAATCCGGGGTATCGGGCGGCCGGTCATGCGTTCGCCGTGGCAGGTGCCCGGCTGCATGGGGTGGCGGTGGATAGCGAGGGTATCGACTGCGGTGAACTGGCACAGCTGAGCGATTGCCGTCTGACCTACGTCACCCCGTCCCATCAGTACCCCACCGGGGTGGTGATGAGCCTGGCTCGCCGTCTGGAATTGCTGGCCTGGGCCGAACGCACGCAGGGCTGGATCGTCGAGGATGACTATGACGGCGAGTACCGCTACAGCGGTGCGCCGCTGGCACCTTTGGCAGCACTGGATCGGCATGGCCGGGTGCTCTACGTCGGCACGTTCGGCAAAGTGGCGTTTCCGGCATTGCGCCTGGGTTACCTGGTGTTGCCGCGTGGTCTGGTTGAGGCTTTCGCGCGGCGCCGTGCAGTGGATGTACGGCATTCGGAGGTCAGTACTCAGGCGGTAATGGCCGAGTTCATGGCGGCCGGGCATTTCCAGCGACATATCCGGCGGATGCGGCGTGCGGCGCTGAGCCGGCGTAATGCGTTGCTCAGCGACTGGCCGGCGGAGATTCCCGGTGTCGGCCCGTTACCCGTGGTCGCCGCCGGATTGCACATGACCGTGCCGGTCGACAGTGTGGCGCGTGAACGTGAACTGATCGAGTTGGCACAAAGTGTCGATGTCGAGATCAACGGCTTGAGCAGTTATTGGTTGCCCGATTCCGCGACGCCGATGGATCAGCGCGCGGGACTGGTACTGGGCTTTGCCGCCGTGCCCGAAAAGGCGATCGAATCAGCATTGGAGCGATTGCGCAGGGTGTGGAAGGTGCTCTGAGGAGGGCGGCCTGCTCGGTCCGCCTACGAGCATGCACCATGAGCGGTAAATAAATATCGCGGGCAAAAAAAGACCTGCGCGAGCGCAGGTCCTGGTGACGGCGGGAACGAGACAGTTATCAGGTGCCGGACTTGATCTTGGTCCAGGCCCGGGTGCGCGCCCGTTCGGCATCGCGGGGCAACGGTTGCAGGGTGTAGAGCGTGCTCATCGCCGTGTCGGTCGGGTACAGGTTCGGGTTGTTGCGGATCACCGGGTCGACCATTTCCGTGGCGTCCTTGTTCGGGTTCGGGTAGCCGACGAAGTCACTGACCGGTGCAATCACTTGAGGCTGCAGCAGGTAGTTGATGAAGGTGTAGGCGTCTTCGGGGTTTTTCGCCCCCTTCGGAATCGCCAGCATGTCGAACCAGATCGGCGCGCCTTCCTTCGGCAAACGCATGTCGACGACCACACCGTTCCTGGCTTCCTTGGCGCGGTTGGCGGCTTGCGAGAAGCTGCCGGAATAACCGACTGCGACGCAGATGTCACCGTTGGCAATGTCGGCCATGTACTTGGACGAGTGGAAGTAGGTGATGTACGGACGGATCTTCATCAGCAGCGCTTCAGCCTTGTCGTAGTCCGCAGGCTTTTTGCTGTTGGGGTCCAGGCCGAGGTGTTGCAGGGCCAGCGGCAGGATCTCCGACGGCGAGTCGAGCAGGGCGACGCCGCACTGCTTGAGCTTGCTGATGTTCTCTTCCTTGAAGATCAGGTCCCAGCTGTCCAACGGCGCGTCGACACCCAGCGCTGCTTTGACTTTATCCGGGTTGAAGCCGATCAGGATGGTGCCGTACATGTAAGGCACGGCGAACTTGTTGCTCGGGTCGTTGGCTTCGATCAGCTTCATCAGCTTGGGGTCGAGGTGGTTCCAGTTCGGCAACTTGCTGCGATCCAGCGGCTGGAACACGCCGGCTTCGATCTGCTTGGCGAGAAACACATTGGACGGCACCACCACATCGTAGCCGGAATTGCCTGTCAGCAGCTTGGCTTCCAGCGCTTCGTTGGTGTCGAAAATGTCGTAGACCAGTTTGGACTGGGTGTTCTGGGCTTTGAAGTCTTCCAGGGCCTTGGGGGTGATGTAGTCGAACCAGTTGTAAACGCGCAACGTGCGCTCCTCAGCGTGCACGGCACCGCCAAGCAACGTGGCGCAAAGCGCGGGAGCGATAAAGCGCTTGAGTCTGTTCATTGTTTTTTTCCTCACTGAGCGCTTTCAAAACCTTCGAGAACGTTCACGGCGTTGATGCCGATTTCCTCTACGGCATAGCCGCCTTCCATGACAAACAGCGTGGGTTTGCCGAGCGTCGCGATGCGCTTGCCCATGGCCAGGTAGTCCGGGCTGTCGAGCTTGAATTGCGAGATCGGGTCGTCCTTGAAGGTATCGACGCCCAGGGACACGACGATGATGTCGGCGCCGTAGTTTTCGATCTCCTTGCAGGCCTGTTCCAGTGCCGCACTCCAGGTGTCCCAGCCGCTGCCGGCGGGCAATGGGTAGTTGAAGTTGAAACCTTCACCGGCGCCTTCGCCACGTTCATCTTCATAGCCAAGGAAGAATGGGAATTCGGCTTCCGGATGACCGTGGATCGAAGTGAACAGCACGTCGCTGCGTTCGTAGAAAATCGACTGGGTACCGTTGCCGTGGTGGTAATCGACGTCGAGGATTGCGACCTTCTTGTGGCCCTGATCGAGGAAGGCCTGGGCGGCGATGGCGGCGTTGTTGAGGTAGCAATAACCACCCATCAAGTCGCCGGCGGCGTGGTGTCCCGGCGGACGACACAGGGCGAAAGCAGAACGGGCGCCGCGCTGGATTTCCGCTTGGGCGGTGAGCGCGACTTGCGCTGCGCTGTACGCCGCTTGCCAGGTGCCGGCGGTGATCGGGGCGCCGCCATCAAAGCTGTAATAGCCGAGCTGGCCGTGCAGGCTGGTCGGTTTGACGTGGCGTAACGTGCGGGCTGGCCAGGTGTAGGGCAGCAGGTCACCGTCGGTGTTGAATTCGGTCCAGCGTGCCCAGGCGCCCTTGAAGAAATCGAGGTAGTCGCGGCTGTGGATGCGCGCGATGGGCTCCAGACCGAAATCCTTCGGTGCTTCTACAGGGCCCAGGCTCTGGTTTTTCACCCGTTGCAGCACGTGGTCGGCACGGGAAGGCATCTCGAAGCAGGGCTTGAGTTGTCCATCGATAAGTTCACAACGGCCGTGGTGCAGGTGGTGATCGTCCGAGTAGATCGTCAGCATTTCTTGTTCTCCGCAGGYTGATTCGGTTGAACACAGTCTTGCGGTGCAGACGGTTTAGGAGAACGGCAGGAAAGGCCAAAAGGGGATCGATATGGCCAAAACATTTGACCGAAATTCGCCCCTTGATAATGCGGAGCTCTCGCGGCCGCCATCGCGAGCAAGCTCGCTCCCACAGGTGAGCCTCAGTGCCCGCGATTTTTGTGTAAAACGCATAACCCTTGTGGGAGCGAGCTTGCTCGCGATGGCGGCAGATCGGCCACTACAGCCATCAGGGCCGAAACTGACTGGGTGCCACACCACTCCAGCGCACAAACGCATGGCGAAAACTCGCGGTCTCGCTGAAACCCAGGGCTTCGGCGATTTGATAGATCGGCAGCTGATCCTCGCAAAGCATTTGCTTGGCCTGCTCGAAGCGCAGTTCGTCGAGCAGTTCCTGATAGCTGCAACCCATGTCCTTGAGATGCCGGCGTAAGGTCCGCGCCGAACAGTTCATTTGCTCGGCCAACCCCTCCAGCCCCGGCGCCGCATTCAATTGCGCGCTGAGCAATTGGCGGATCCGCCCCAGCCAGGCCTGGCGCCCGGTGAACTCGATGTTCTGTTTGCGGCAGCGTTCGGCCATGGCCTGGTGGGTGATGATATCGGCCAGCGGCAGAGGCTGGTCGAGCCAGCGCTTGTCGAAGGCGAAGGCGTTGTTCCGCGCGCCGAAGTGCACTGGGCAGTTGAAGTGTTCGGCGTAGGTCACTTCGTAATCGGGCGCGGCGTGTTCAAAGCGGGCGCCGAGCAAGGGCAGGGGATGGCCGAGCAGGTCGTCGCAGGTGACTTTCAGCGACACCAGGCAGAACTCGGCGTTGAACACCGCCATGGCCGGGCTCTCGCGGTAATCAGCGGCGGCGAACCAGATGCGCTCGCCATCGTTTTCAAGGCTCAACTCGAAAAGTGTTCCCAGCAGCGCCGGATAACGCATTGCCAGACGCAAAGCGTCACCGAAGGTGGCACTGGTGAGCAGGGCGTAACCGAGCATGCCGTAGCAGGAAACGTGCATCCGCCGGCCCAGTTCCAGGCCGATGTCACGTTTGAGGGCAACGGCGTTGGCACAGACCTGCATTTCCTGATTGGTGGTGATGCACGTGTCGGCACGGTTCAGATCCGCCGCACTGATGCCGCTTCCGGCCAGCAGCGCTTCGCTGGACAAGCCTTGTGCCTTGAAGGCATCGAGTACCAGGGAGACCGCGTTGAGCGTGGTGAGGTGGGAGTGGAGCATGAGGACTTCCAGCCTTGGGATGCTGGAATGCGGAGCAAGTTGTGTGCCGATGACCCTGTGGGAGCGGGCTTGCTCGCGAAAGCGGTCTGTCTGTCACATCAATATTGGATGTGCCGTCGTCTTCGCGAGCAAGCTCGCTCCCACAGGGTTATGTGTTGATTCAGCTCAATTCGCCGCAAAGGTCGAGTTCGACAAGCCGACGGACTTCGTCCGTTTCAAGCCCCGCACCCAACAGCCCATGCAACTTGCCGAACGCCGCCTCACGGGTCATGCCGCCACCGGACAACACCCCAACGCCACGCAGGCGACTGCCCGCCTCATACACGTCCAGCTCGACACCGCCTTCATGGCACTGCGTCACCGCGACCACGACTACGCCGTTGTCCCGCGCGCGCCCAAGGCTGGCGAGAAACCCGGGGTTGTCGCTCGGGCCGGTGCCGCTGCCGTAGCACTCCAGCACCAGGCCTTGAATGCCACTGTCGAGCAAACCATCCAGCACCTCGGCGCTGATGCCGGGGAAGAGCGGCAGCACGGCGACGTTCGCCAATTGTTTGGGCTGATTGTAATTCAACTGTGTTGGGAGCGAAGGCACCTTCACGCCACCGCCCTGACGCTCCAGTCGTTTGAACGGATGTCGGCCAAAACTGCGTACCTTCGCGCAGCGGGTCGGGTCCAGCAGTTCGCCATGGAAGTACAGATGTACGTCCGGCGCGATGCCTTGGCCCAAAGCGACCAATGCGCCGCTGAGGTTTTCCCAGGCATCGCTGTCGGTGACGCCGGCTGGCAGCATCGAGCCGGTGAAGCACACGCGGGCGTGCAGGCCGAGCAACTGGAAACTCATGGCGGCGGCACTGTAGGCCAGGGTGTCGGTGCCATGCAGGATCAGCACGCTGTCGCAGCCCTGAACATCCACCGCGTCGACCACCGCTTCGCGCAGTTGTTGCCAATACGCCGGGGTCATGTTGGCGCTGTCGATCAGCGGCGACATTTCGCGAAAGCGCCATTGCGGCACCACCAGTTCAGGCTGGCTGTGCAGATAGTCGCGCATCCGCGCTTCGAAACCGGACGCTGGAGCCAGGCCGTTTGCGCTAGCCTGCATGCCGATGGTGCCACCGGTATAGAGCACCATGACGTGCTGGGCGGCAGGGTAGGTCGAGGAATTCATGAAGATTCTCCGAAAGGAAGAGTTCCTGTGGGAGCAAGCTCACTCCCACAGTTTTTCGCACTTTAACTGACAGGCGCAGGGGATGCGCCTGTCGTTTACCGATCAGCGTTGCGCTGCAGGCACACCTTGCGACTCAACTTCAGTCTTGCCGACAGCGGCTGGCGGATTGGCCGGCCAGGCGTTGCGGTCCAGGTCCAGGTCCGGGAACTTGGCCGAGTCGAACACTGGCGTCTTGATGCCAGCGGCGCGCTGGTCATCGTAGTCACGCAGGATGCGCATGCCGACCTTGAACAGCAGGAACAGCGCGATCAGGTTGACGAATGCGAGCATGGTCATGGTGATGTCGGCGAAGGCAAATACGGTGCCGAGGTTTTCGATGGCGCCCCAGAAAATCAACACCAGTACCAGCGCGCGATAGCCCATCAGCGCCTTGCGGTTTTCACCGATCAAAAAGCGCAGGTTGCTCTCGCCCAGGTAGTAGTTGTAGAGGATCGAGGTGAACACGAACAACGCCAGGGCCACGGAGATGAACATCCGGCCCCAGTCACCGACCACGGCGGCCAGGGAGTTCTGGGTCAGGGCAATGCCGTCGCCTTCGAAGCCCGGGGTGTAGAAGCCGGAGAGCAGGATCAGCAGCGCGGTGCAGGTGCAGATCACGAAGGTATCGAGGAACACACTGAACGCCTGCACCACACCTTGTGCCACCGGGTGCTCGACCGCCGCAACCGCCGCCACGTTCGGCGCACTGCCCAGGCCTGCTTCGTTGGCGAATACGCCACGCTTCACGCCCATGACGATGGCGCTGCCGATCAGGCCGCCGAAGGCCTGGTCCAGACCGAAGGCGCTCTTGACGATGGTCATCAGCATGCCCGGCACATGGTCGAACTGCAGCACGATCACGTAGAGGGTCACGCCGATGTACACCAGGGTTTTCACCGGCACCAACAGGTCGGCGACCTTGGCGATGCGCTTGATCCCGCCGATGAACACCAGGCCCAGCAGCACGGCCAGGCCGATGCCGGTGTAAGTGGTGTCGAGGCCGAACGCGTTGTTCAGCGAGTGCGTCACGGCGTGGGCTTGCAGGCCGTTGAAGGCGAACCCGAAAGTCACCAGCAAAAGGAACGCCATCAGCATGCCCAACCAGCGTTTTTGCAGGCCGTGCTGGATGTAATAGGACGGGCCGCCACGGAACTGGCCGTCGGAATCGCAGCGCTTGTAGAGCTGGCCGAGGGAGCATTCGAAGAAGCTGCTGGACATGCCGACCAGCGCGGTCACCCACATCCAGAACACGGCACCGGGGCCACCGAGGGTCACGGCAATGCCGACCCCGGCGATGTTGCCCGCACCGACGCGGCCGGCGAGGCTGAGCATCAGGGCCTGGAACGAACTGAGTTGCCCGGCGCTGCTTTTGAGGCTGTCGCGGAACACCGCGAACATGTGGAAGAAATGACGCAGTTGAACGAAACGCGAGCGGATCGTGAAGTAGCTACCGAGCCCGACAATGAGCACGATCAGTACTTTCCCTGAGAGGAAGTCGTTAATGACTTCGAGCATGGATTATTCCTCGCTGTTTTTTGTGTAGGCGGATGCTGGCCGGATAGACATATCGAGTTACACCCGCTGGCACACGGCACAACAGGCGGGTCAACGTTCGTCCCGGTTTCATATCGCGGGTTTGTTATTAGTTCGGGTTTCGCATGGGTTGAGGCCTCGCTACCGACGACCGCTCACACGAAGAGGGGCGGCACTATACCGATGCTTTCCTGTGGGAG
>NZ_JBGCUL010001284.1:0-1110 GCF_054177685.1 Pseudomonas sp. P5_A2_2 | reverse complement strand
CTGGCGAGTACGGCTTTGTCGTAGGTTGCCCAGGCGTCGGGGCTGGAGGCGTGGGCTTGGGTGGCGAGGGCGGTGAGGCAGAGAATAGTCAGGGTTGCTACTTTCATGGTTCAGGCATCCTTGGTGCTGTGGCCGAAGGGTGAGTATGCCTCAAGGTTTTGAAGTGGATGTGCAGGCCCCATCGCGAGCAAGCTCGCTCCCACAGTGGTCGAGTGTGGCCACGGATTTTGTGTACGACGGGTAACCTGTGGGAGCGAGCTTGCTCGCGATGGCGTCGTATCAGAGCGGAACCGGCTCCCGGCGGACTGCGCGCATCCCGACGCTTTCATACAAGCGCCGCGCCCGAAGGTTGTCTTCACGTACCTTCAGGTCCACGAAACTTTCACGCCGCTGCTGGAACACCTTGAACGCCTGCAATAGCAGCGCACGCCCCAATCCCCGGCCTTGAAACCGCGGATGCACCACCAGGTTCTTGATGTAGGCACTGGTCCAGCATTGACACACACCCACCACACCTTCGGCATCCTGGGCAATGAGGCACAGGGCCGGGTCATATTCCGGATCGGTTTCGAACTGCCGTTGCCACATGTCCAGTGCGGCTACGCGCCCACCGCCGTCGAGATAACCGAGCTCCATCAGGCGGTGCACGGCGGCGCCCAGTTCGGGGCGGTATTCACTCAGTTGCAGGCCGACCGGCCAATCGGGAGGCGGTATGACGACAGAGAGGTCGCGTCGCATCAGCCAGCAGTAATCTTCGGTCAACACTCAATAACCTTGTTCGGCGACAGCCTTGGCCGCGGTGATCAGACACTGGGTCAGTTCCGGCGATGAAAACTTGGTCAGCACCGCATTTGCTCCCGCCACTCGTGCTTTCTCTGCATTCATCGCACTGTCCAGCGAGGTGTGCAGCAGTACATAAAGATGCGCGAAATCCGGAGTTTCCCGCAGGGTGCGGGTGAAGGCGTAGCCGTCCATCTCCGACATTTCGATGTCCGAGACGATCAGGTTGATCTGTTGCGCGGTGCCTTGCAGGTCCAGCAGGCAGTCGATGGCTTCCTTGGCGCTGCGGGCCGTATGGCATTGCAGGCCGAGGTTACGCAGGGTGTGCAC
>NZ_JBGCUL010001283.1:0-1110 GCF_054177685.1 Pseudomonas sp. P5_A2_2 | reverse complement strand
TCCCCCCCGGTTAACAAAACATAACGTGGCGTCGATTGTCAGACATTAAAAAACACCGATAGGATAAGCCAGCTTCCGAAGGGGCTCTGGATTGCGGGTTTCAGGACTATGCTCTGAAACAGCCGGTCCAGACACGCACCCTTGCGGCGCCCAGAAAGGTTGAACGACCTAACAATAATAATGGGAGAAGGTCTATGAGTGAGCCTGTCATGGGTGTGGGTATCTGCCGCCCGCCGGCACTGCGCAAATTCGCGTTGCTGGCTACAGCGCTCTCGCTGTTGGGCTCTGCCATGCTGTCGGCACCTGCGCTGGCCGCAGCGGCGTCAGCATCCGACGTTGTTTATTCCATTGAATCCGCCAAGGCTGCCAAAAGCCTGATGCTCGATGTCGTCCACGCCGGCAAGCGCCTGGTGGCGGTCGGGGATCGTGGGCACATCCTGTATTCCGATGACCAGGGCGCGAACTGGACCCAGGCCAAGGTTCCGACCCGGGCCCTGCTGACGTCGGTGTTCTTTGTCGATGACAAGCACGGCTGGGCCGTCGGTCATGACGCGCAGATCCTCGCCAGCGAGGACGGCGGCGCGACCTGGACCAGGCAATTCGAAGATCYGAAACGCGAATCGCCGCTGCTCGATGTCTGGTTCAAGGACGTCAACAGCGGCTTTGCCGTGGGCGCTTACGGCTCGCTGATGGAAACCACCGACGGTGGCAAGCATTGGGAAGACGCCAGCGACCGCCTGGACAATGAAGACCAGTACCACCTGAACGCGATTGCCGCGGTCAAGGACGCCGGGCTGTTCATCGTCGGCGAGCAGGGCAGCATGTTCCGCTCCGCGGACTGGGGCCAGACCTGGGAAAAACTCGAAGGTCCGTACGAAGGCTCGCTGTTTGGCGTGATCGGTACGGCGCAGCCTAATACGCTGCTGGCCTACGGCTTGCGTGGCAACCTCTATCGCTCCACGGACTTCGGCACCACCTGGGAGCAAGTCGAGCTCAAGGCTGAACGCGGTGACCTGGAGTTCGGGCTGTCCGGCGGCACGCTGCTCGACGATGGTTCCATCGTGATCGTCGGCAACGGCGGCTCGGTGATTCGCAGCAGCGACGATGGCG
>NZ_JBGCUL010001282.1:0-1110 GCF_054177685.1 Pseudomonas sp. P5_A2_2 | reverse complement strand
ATCCAGATGCTCCTGAAAGCGGAACGGTGACAACTCCGGCGCCAACAGAATCGAGACTTCCTCCAGGTCCATCGGGTCGCATTGCAAATGCGGCAGCAGGAAGGTCTGGGAAAAATTTATCACCATGAAGTTGCTGTCTGCCGGATGCGGAATCACGTGCACGCGATGCGGCAGGATGAAGGCCAGCGTATTGCGCGGAAACGGACGTTCGACGTTGCCGATGTGCTGCACGGTATCGCCACCGAGGTTGACCTGGATCTGGAAATACTCATGGCGATGCGGGCTGGTTTCGGCGCGCCGTCCCTTTTTGTCGCGGATGTAAAAGTCCGTCAACTCACTGCGTTGCTGCATGACGTAAGTGGGTACTCGACTCGGTGACGACATCGCCTGAGGATCCTCGACAGGTACATGGACAGGTTGTCGTCGCGCCGCGATGCAGGCGGCGACCGCGGTGATTGTGAAGGCAGACACCGTTGGCTTCAACACGTCATAGGATGACAACGAAATACAGAGAATTAATTGTATTGGTGTGTGATGTGTCGTCTGTCCAAAAAAATACGAGCACACAAAAACAATTACTCTTTTATAAACATATAGTTATGAAAACCATGACACATAACGAAGGAAATGAGCTGATTTGATTTTTCTTGGACACCTGCATTAATCGCCTTTTTCAGAAGAAAAAACGATCTAACGCCTCAGTTGATTTTGAGAGGTTGTACGACCACTGTGACAGTCAATGCAGCCCGACCCTTCCAAAAACAATCAAAAGGTGCGCACGTGATGAACCTGTTTTTCCCCCTCGCCAACCCTCCCCCCGATCGAGCCAGTCCGAAGGCGTATCTGAGCGCCTGACAGCGGCTGTCCGCGCCTCTCATTCAAGTAGCGATTGCTCTGCCCCGACACTGGGGGTATCGGCTTCGGCTGCGCGCGAACATCTCGATTCTTCTAACAATAAAAAGGTCTACTCATGTCGAACTCGCAAACCTCCCCGTCCACCGCGCCGTCGGTGAGCGCCGGCGCCCGGGACGCCCTGTTGCCTCAGCGACTGCCGACGCGTCGGCGCTGGTTCATGCTGTCATTGCTGCTGATTGCGACCATCATCAACTA
>NZ_JBGCUL010001281.1:0-1979 GCF_054177685.1 Pseudomonas sp. P5_A2_2 | reverse complement strand
GAATAACCATGCGTAGATCACTGTCGCCCAGGGTCGAATGCCTGGGCCTGATGCTGCTTGCCCTGCTGTTGATCGGCGCGGGGCTGGGGTTGCGTCAGGCACAGAATGTGGATGAGGAGCGTTTCCTCGGCGTCGCACTGGAGATGCTGCAAAACGGCTCGTGGCTGATCCCGCACCGGGCCGCCGAGATCTACGGCGACAAGCCGCCGATTTTCATGTGGACGGTGGCGTTCTTCACCTGGCTGACCGGCAAGCCGAACATCGCCCTTTATATCCCGGGACTGTTTTCGGCCGTGACGGTCACGGCGATGGTCTATGACCTGGGCCGTCGCCTGTGGACCCAGCGCACCGGGCGCAACGCCGCGCTGTTGTACCTGGCGACGTACCAGACCTACAGCATCCTGCGCACCGGCCAGATCGACAGCTTGTTGATTCTGTTCACCTCCCTGGGCCTCTACGGTCTGGCGCGGCACCTGTTGCTCGGCCCTGCGTGGCGCTGGTTCTACGCGGGCTGCGCGGCCATGGGCATTGGCGTGATCACCAAGGGCGTGGGTTTCCTGCCGGCGCTGTTGCTGATTCCGTACGCCTATGCGGTGCGTAAAGACTGGCACGGTGTGGTGGCCATGCCCGGCGAGGCGCGCAAGTGGTTGCTGGGGTTGGTGGTGATGCTGGCAGCGATTGCGATCTGGCTGTTGCCATTGGCCTTGTCCATCATCGTCAATGGCAGCGCTGACGAAATTGCCTATGCGCGGGAGATCCTCCTGCACCAGACCGCGGGCCGTTATGCCGCCGCGTGGCATCACCGCGAACCGTTCTGGTACTTCTTCACCAATGTGATTCCGCAGTACTGGCTACCGCTGGTGCTGGGTTGCCGCACCGTTGATCCCGTGGCTGCTCAAGCGCTGGTTCAAAAGGCACCCGCGTTTGCGTCGGGTGTTCCCGGCGCTGGTGGCGACCTGGTTCGTGCTGTGGTTCGCCCGTGGTTTCATCGAACCGCTCAAGGAAGGCACCAACATTGATCAGGTGCTCATGGCGCAGGCTGCGACCATGACCCAAGGCGCCGATCTGGTGCTGGTCAACTGGGAGGAAGGGCACTGGTTGTTCGCCCGTCAGCCGATCGTGCATTTTGGCATGGACTACTCCTCCATCGAGAAGGCTGCGCAGTACCTGCGCGAACACCCCAAGGCCTACGCTCTGGTGCCGGATGACGTACTGAACCAGTGCTTCAAACCCGAAGCGGCCCGTGAACTGGGCGAAAACTCCCGGGCGAACTGGTCGATCGTGGGGGCGGATGCCGACAACGGCAAATGCCTGCCGCAAGAGGCTGGCAAAGCCTATCGGTTTACCTGGAGCGACCCGCATATGCCAGCGCTACCGGCGCAGGTGGCCAATCCCTGAGAGCAAAAAAAGGGCCGTTTGAATAAACGGCCCTTTCTCTTCGTTCGTCGCCTGTCACTGACTGGCATCCAGCACCACGCGGTAGCGCGCCTTGCCACTGCGCAAATGATCGATGGCTTCGTTGATCCGGCTCATGGGAAACATCTCGACCTGCGGCAGGATCTGATGGCGGGCGCAGAACTCCAGCATCATCGCGGTGTTGGCCGGTGAGCCGACCGGTGAGGCGGACAAGACTTTTTGCTGGGGAATCAGGTTGAACACGTGCACCGGGATGGCGTCGGGCACGACGCCGACAAAGTGCAGGCGACCCTTGCCGCGCAAGGTGGCGAGCATGGCCGTCCAGTCGAGGTTGGCGTTGGCGGTGACCAGGAGAAAATCCAGGGTACCGGCAATGGCATTGAGCGCATCGGTGTCGGTCGAGGCGACCACCTTGTGCGCACCCAGGCGCCTGGCTTCGTCCTGCTTGCTCAGCGATGAGGTGAACGCCGTGACTTCGCAGCCCCAGGCGTTGAGGAAGCGCAGCGCCAGGTGACCGAGGCCGCCAATGCCCACTACGCCAACCCGGTCAGTGGGCTTGATGC
>NZ_JBGCUL010001280.1:0-1112 GCF_054177685.1 Pseudomonas sp. P5_A2_2 | reverse complement strand
CCGTGGTGGAGAGCGGCCGGAAAGAGGTGAACGAGGATGAGTGTTGCTATCGTGGGTAGCGGTTCTAGCGTTTTCGGTTCGTGCAATGTCGACGGCTTGCACTGTCTTCTTCCTGGCGTTGAAGATTGCMCCCATACAGACGATGGACAGTGTCAGCGCACCCGTCGCAACAACTTCCATGCGATGCTCCGGCAAGATCAGCATGACCACCAGGATGCTCAAGATGAAGGCAATGACCAGGTAGCTGAGCCAGGGGAAAAACCACATCTTGAACGCGATCGGTTGCCGCGAAGCATTCATCTTCTTGCGCAGTACCAGTTGCGAAACAGCGATGACCAGATAGACCAGCAGCGCAACGGCACCGGAGCTGGCCAGGAGGAAGGAGAAGACTTCGTTGGGCGCAAAGTAATTGAGTGCCGTGGTCAGAAAACCGACCGCTGTGCTGGCCAGCACAGCGATATAAGGCACCCCTGAAGACGACGTCTTCTGCAGCAATCGAGGGCCATCACCGCGTTTGCTCAGGGAGTAGACCATGCGTGACGCGGTATAGATGGCTGAGTTGAGGCAGCTGGCTACAGCAATCAGCACGACGATATCGACGATCATTTTCGCGTGTGGAATGTTCATCAACTCGAGCGCCCTCTGATAAGAGCCGACTTCCATGAGCATGGGGTCGTTCCAGGGGACGATGGAGATGATGAGGAATACCGAGACGATATAGAAAATCCCCATTCGCCAGACGACGGAGTTGGTCGCGCGGGTGATCTGTTTGGCGGGGTTTTGCGATTCGGCAGCGGCAATGGTGACGATTTCCGTGCCCAKGAAGCTGAACACGGTAGTGAGCATCGCGCCGATGACGGCGGTCATGCCATTGGGCATGAAACCACCGAACTCATGACTTAGTTGAACGACTCCACTCACCGTCGTATCCGGTAATCCGCCCACCAGGGCAAGCGCGCCAAGCGCGATAAACCCCAGAACCGCGATGACTTTGAGCATGGCGAACCAGAACTCGAACTCTCCGTACCGGGCGACACTGAACAGGTTGGTCAATGTCAGCAGGCCGGTGACCGCTATGGCGAACTCCCAGGTCTGAATGGCGGGAAACCAGG
>NZ_JBGCUL010001279.1:0-1113 GCF_054177685.1 Pseudomonas sp. P5_A2_2 | reverse complement strand
GCTGATGTCAGCGAGATGACAATACGCGTCAACGGCAGCGATCTGAAGTTGACTATCGTGCGTCCGGTCGGTACTCAACAGAAGACCCTGCCCGCGTTCATGTATTTCCACGGCGGTGGCTGGGTGCTGGGCGACTTCCCGACCCACGAACGACTGGTGCGTGACCTGGTGGTAGGCTCGGGTGCGGTGGCGGTCTTCGTCAACTATAGCCTCTCGCCAGAGGCGGCATATGGCGTCGCCACCGAGCAAGCCTATGCCGCGACAAAATGGGTCGCCGAACATGGCGAAGATATTAAGGTAGACGGCACTCGCCTCGCCGTAGCCGGCAACAGCGCAGGCGGGAACATTGCCGCCGTAGTTGCCCTGATGGCGAACGAGAAGGGTGAACCTGCACTGCGCTCGCAAGTGTTGCTGTGCCCAGTGACAGACTCCAACTTTGACACGCCGTCGTACAAGGAGTTTGCCAACGGCTATTTCCTGACGAAGGACATGATGGCGTGGTTCTGGGTGTTGTTGACTGTCGACGCCGAAGCACGCAAGCAGATTTACGCTTCGCCGCTGCAGGCGACAACCGAGCAGTTGAAGGGCTTGCCGCCGACGCTGATCCAGACTGCCGAATTCGATGTCCTGAGCGATGAAGCTGAAGCTTACGGCCGCAAGCTCGACGCTGCGGGTGTACCTGTGAAGTCGGTACGCTACAACGGCATGATTCACGATTTTGGGCTGTCGAACGCATTCAGCCATCTGCCGACGCCCCGCACCGCGATCGAGCAGGCATCTCAAGAACTTAAGACCAGCCTGAACAAGTAGTTTCAAAAACAAAGAGTCCGCAGGCCTCGGTGAAACTGCGGAATTCTTTATTGAAAACACATCGTTAATTTCATTGCGAAGCTACAGTAGCACCAAAGTTTTCGGAACACCTGCTGTGCTTTTTGCAGAGTTGAGCATGAACTTAAGACCAGCCTGAACAAGTAGTTTCAAAAACAAAGAGTCCGCAGGCCTCGGTGAAACTGCGGAATTCTTTATTGAAAACACATCGTTAATTTCATTGCGAAGCTACAGTAGCACCAAAGTTTTCGGAACACCTGCTGTGCTTTTTGCAGAGTTGAGCAT
>NZ_JBGCUL010001278.1:0-1115 GCF_054177685.1 Pseudomonas sp. P5_A2_2 | reverse complement strand
CGTCTACCGTAGCCAACTGCAACGCTGTGCCGGCCAGGTCTCAGCGGAGCTGCCGCCGCTGTCGGCAGACCCGCGCCTGGTGCTGACCGCCCCGAGCATTGGCAATCTGCAGCAGGCCATGGCCACTGCGGGTTATCCGATGAAGAACGTGCAGGCCATCAGCCTGTCCGGGCCGCGCGATGCGGCGTCGGCGATGAAGGCGATTCAGGAGAGCTTTTGCCAGATCGTCCTCGACCCGCAGTTCGTCGATGTCGGCGTCAGCCGCCAGGACAATCAGTGGCGCATCGTCGTGGCGCGGCCACTGCTGAGTTCACACCTGGGCGACTGGCAGACCGAGGGCCAGAAGCTGCTCATCGAACTCAACGCCGCACGGGCCAAGCCGCGTCAATGCGGCAACCAGTCTTTCAATGCCACTGCGCCGCTGGCCTGGAACGCCACGCTGGCCACCGCCGCCGAAGGCAACTCGCGCTCCATGGCCAACAACAACTATTTCGACCACAAGGATCGCGATGGCCGCACCCCGGGCGACCGCGCGGAACTGGCCGGCTACGACTTCCAGCAGATCGGCGAAAACATCGCCGCCGGGCAAGACAGCGTACGCAAGGTGGTCGAAGGCTGGCTGACCAGCCCCGGCCACTGCGCCAACCTGATGAACCCGCAGTTCCGTGAACTGGGCGCGGCGTATGCGACCGACCCGAAGAGCGATGCGGGGATTTACTGGACGGCGGTGTTTGGGGCGCAGTGAGTGCCCTAGCCCCCGAAGCGATTGCGTCGGGGGTTCTTTGTGGTCAACGAACACTTCGAAGTGCGAAGTAACTTTACAAAAAGAAAGATCCTTCTGAAGGAAATTTCTGAAATATGAAAAACCACACATGAAGTCTTGAAATTTCAAAGCTCAATAAATATACCTACCCCTTACGACACCATTTCGAATAACAATTTCGACTTCAAAGCAAGGGTCCTATGAAAAACGCAATATCACCTACAAGAAATGAAAACTTTTCTGACTGGTATCAACAAGTGATTATCCAGTCAGAAATGGCTGAGAACTCTCCAGTTCGAGGCTGCATGGTAATCCGTCCTTGGGGGTATGGCATATGGGAGCAGATTCAACG
>NZ_JBGCUL010001277.1:0-1116 GCF_054177685.1 Pseudomonas sp. P5_A2_2 | reverse complement strand
GGGATGGCAAGATGAAAAGGGGACATTTGCATCAGGCTAACCTCGTTGGTGGGTGTGGACGTGTTGAGTTTAGTCCTGTGTTTTTTGATTGAAAGACGATAATTTTTGCATCGAGCTCAAATTATTTCGATCAATCGAGGTCGCCATGCTGCGAGAACTGAAAACCTTTATCGCGGTGGCGCGTTACGGCACGTTCGCCGCCGCGGGTATGCACATCGGCCTGACACAATCGGCGGTCAGCGCGCAGATTCGTAACCTGGAACGCGCCTTGGGCATCCGTCTGTTCGACCGCACCGGTCGCCAGGCACTGCTCAATGCGGCGGGGCAGCGTGCGTTGCCGATGGCCAGGGAAATGCTCGAAACCTTCAGCCGCATGGCCGTCAGTGACGATGTCAGCGAGTACCGAGGCGAACTGAAAATCGGCGCGGTGGCCACCGCCCAGACCGGGCTGCTACCCCAGGCGCTGTTGCGCTTGCGCCAACAGGCTCCCTTGCTGGAGCCCAAGCTGGTGCCTGGTGTGTCGCTGAATCTGTTGAGCCAGGTGGACACGGGAGAAGTGGACCTGGCGATCCTGATCAAGCCGCCGTTTGAGTTGCCCAAGGAATTGTCCGCGCAGGTGATTCGCCGGGAGCCGTTCGTGCTGATCGTACCGGCGGACCTGGACGGCGATGATCCGTTACAACTGCTCGCCGAACACCCGCATGTGCGCTACGACCGCAATTCGTTTGGCGGGCGGCTGGTGACGCGGTTTCTGCGCGAACAGAAGATTGAGGTGCAGGTGGCGCTGGAGCTGGATGAACTGGAGGCCATCGTGAAAATGGTCGAATGTGGGTTGGGGGTTTCGCTGCTGCCGGAGGCGGGACTTTGGCTGGAGCATGGGGCGAAGGTCAGGGTGATCCGCTTGGGCGAGCTGACCTTCTATCGAGAGATCGTCCTGTTGCAGCGCTACAGCCAACGTAATCAACCGATTCAGCGGTTATTTGCCAACTGTCTGACTCAACACTGACCCTGTGGGAGCGAGCTTGCTCCGGGCGGCGTTCCGACGATGAGGCAATCACATTCACCATCTCTTCTGGCTGATAGATCGCTATCGCGAGCAAGCTCGCTCCCACAGGG
>NZ_JBGCUL010001276.1:0-1117 GCF_054177685.1 Pseudomonas sp. P5_A2_2 | reverse complement strand
GAATTGGCGTCGTCGTGCATCCCGGAGATGGATGTATTCACTGCGTTTTCTCCCACTCGTTATTTTTATGCGGGGTAGGGCTGGGTGCTGCGATGTTGCTAGACATCATACAACTAGATTTTTTCTTCGTGCAACCCCGTTTGTCCAATGAAATGGCGCTTTATCAGCAAATTTTTATTCTGCTAGCGCAACTGGCTGACTATCGAAGTGACTCGTTATGGGCTTGTTGTTGAGTGTTGTCATACAAGTTGGGTGGAATTTTTACAGGATTCCCGCCAAGCGCGGTGCTACGATTCGATAGCCCTGTTTTCCGGATATCCCCATGCAAGAAGACCTCGACGCGCCTGCCCGCAAGCGCACTCACAACCTGGCCCATGATCTGGTCGAAAAATTGACCCAGCGCATCCTGCTCGGCCAGATGTTGCCCGGCGACAAGTTGCCGTCAGAGAACACCATCGTTCAGGAGCACGGGGTCAGTCGCACGGTGGTGCGTGAGGCGATCTCGAAGTTGCAGGCTTCGGGACTGGTGGAGACCCGGCATGGCATTGGCACGTTCGTGATCGAGCGCGCGCCGGAGCAGGGGTTGCGGCTGAATGTCGATACGGCGTTGGGGGTGCGCAGTATTCTGGAGTTGCGCATGGGCCTGGAAACCCAGGCGGCGGCGCTGGCGGCAACGCGCCGCAGCGATCTGCAGCTGGCGCAGATGCGTGAAGCACTGGACGACTATCAAAGCCTGCTGGCCAACAACGACAGCTGTGTCGAAGCGGACCGGCGTTTTCATCTGCTGATCGCCGAAGCCACCGGCAATGTGTGCTTCACTGAGATCATGCAGCACCTGGGCAGTGCGATGATCCCGCGCACCCGGGTCAATGCCGCCGAGCGCGGTGCGGTGGACTTGAGCAAGCTCGGCGAGTTGGCCAACCTTGAGCACGAGGCGATCCTCAATGCCATCAAGCGCCAGGACCCGGACGCGGCGCGCGCGGCCATGTGGCTGCACCTGACCAACAGTCGTGACCGGTTTTCGGCTAGTTGAGGTTGTCTGTTTTTCAGATGCACTGCGTCATCGTTCATCGCGAGCAGGCTCGCTCCCACATTGGAATGCGTACCCCTGTAGGAG
>NZ_JBGCUL010001275.1:0-1121 GCF_054177685.1 Pseudomonas sp. P5_A2_2 | reverse complement strand
GAGCAGGGCCGCTTCTACCGTGCCAGTGGCGCGTTCATCGACTGGATGATTGCCGCCTACGGACGCAAGTTGCAGTGGGTGCTCAAACACCAGCCGCTGACCTTGATGGTGGCCATTGGCACTTTGGCGCTGACGGTATTCCTGTACATGGTGGTGCCCAAGGGCTTCTTCCCGGTGCAGGACACCGGCGTCATTCAGGGGATTTCCGAAGCGCCGCAATCGATTTCCTTCGCCGCCATGAGCGAGCGTCAGCAGGAGCTGGCCAAGGTCATTCTGGCCGACCCGGCCGTCGAGAGCCTGTCCTCCTACATCGGTGTGGACGGTGACAACTCGACCCTCAACAGCGGTCGTTTGCTGATCAACCTCAAGTCGCACCACGACCGTGACCTGAGTGCAACGCAAGTGATTGCCCGCCTGCAACCGGAGCTGGACAAGCTGGTCGGCATCCGCCTGTTCATGCAGCCGGTGCAGGACCTGACCATCGAGGACCGGGTCAGCCGCACGCAGTACCAGTTCAGCATGTCGTCACCGGACTCGGAGCTGCTGAGCCTGTGGAGCGGGCGCCTGGTCGAAGCCCTGGCCGACCGCCCGGAATTGACCGACGTCGCCAGCGATTTGCAGGACAAGGGCCTGCAGGTCTATCTGGTGATCGACCGCGATGCGGCGTCGCGGGTCGGGGTGTCGGTGTCGAACATCACCGATGCGCTGTACGACGCCTTCGGTCAGCGGCAGATCTCCACGATTTATACCCAGGCGAGCCAGTACCGCGTGGTGCTGCAATCGCAGTCCGGCGAGAAGATCGGCCCGGATGCGTTGAACCAGATTCACGTCAAGACCACCAATGGCGGTCAGGTACGCCTGTCCAGCCTGGCGCATATCGAGGAGCGTCAGGCGCAACTGGTGATCACCCACATCGGCCAGTTCCCGGCGGTGATGATGTCCTTCAACCTCGCGCCGGGCGTGGCGTTGGGGCATGCGGTGCAGATCATCGAGCAGGTGCAGAAGGACATCGGCATGCCGATTGGCGTGCAGACCCGGTTCCAGGGCGCGGCCGAGGCTTTCCAGGCGTCGTTGTCGAGCACCTTGCTGCTGATTCTGGCAGCGGTGGTGACCATGTACAT
>NZ_JBGCUL010000054.1:0-12973 GCF_054177685.1 Pseudomonas sp. P5_A2_2 | reverse complement strand
GGGCAGGCTGGYGTTGCCTTTGCCGGTGAGACCAATGTTCATTGGAAAGGCGTCGGCGGCCTGGAGCATGCGCGCCAGATGCCACGGCCCGGAAGTGCAAGTGGTGGCATTGGTGCCGGTGGCGGGACCGGTGCCGCCACCGATCATGGTGGTCACGCCGCTCATCAGCGCTTCTTCGATCTGCTGCGGGCAGATGAAGTGGATGTGCGTGTCGATGCCGCCGGCGGTGAGGATCATGCCTTCGCCGGCGATCACTTCGGTGCTGGCACCGATGGCGATGGTCACGTTCGGCTGCACATCCGGATTGCCCGCCTTGCCGATACCAGCGATGCGTCCGTCCTTGAGGCCGACGTCGGCCTTGACGATGCCCCAGTGATCGATGATCAGCGCGTTGGTGATCAGGGTATCGACGACCTCGGCGGCCAGCAACTGGCTCTGACCCTGGCCGTCGCGGATGACTTTGCCGCCACCGAACTTCACTTCTTCGCCGTAGGTGGTGAAGTCCTGTTCCACTTCGATCCACAGCTCGGTATCGGCCAGACGGACCTTGTCACCGACGGTGGGGCCGAACATGTCGGCGTAGGCTTGACGGGAAATCTTCATTCGTTCGCCTTGGAATTCAATTGATTTTGAGATCGCTCGCATTACTCGCTATCGCGAGCAGGCTCGCTCCTACATTTGATCGCGGTCTCATGTAGGAGCGAGCCTGCTCGCGAAGGGGGCTGAGCGGACACCGAATTACTTACAGGTCACCCATGATCCTGCCGGCAAAGCCGAACACCCGGCGATGCCCGGCCAGGTCGACCAGCTCGACCTCGCGGCTCTGCCCCGGTTCGAAGCGCACCGCGGTGCCTGCAGGAATATTCAGGCGCATGCCGCGACTGGCGGCGCGGTCGAAGGTCAGGGCGTCGTTGGTTTCGAGAAAATGGTAATGCGARCCGACCTGGATCGGCCGATCACCACTGTTGGCCACTTTCAGACTGATCGTGCGCCGGCCGGCGTTGAGTTCGATGTCGCCGGGCTGGATCTGGTATTCACCGGGAATCATCAATGGGCTCCTTGGAGAATCTTGTAGTAGAGGGCGGTCGGCTTGTAGCGGCCGCTCGGGTCGCAGGCGTAGTCGGGAATTTCGCCGGCGCGGGTGTAGCCGAGCGATTTGTAGAAGTCTTCAGCGGGTGAACCGGCCTCGGTGTCGAGGTAAAGCATGCCGCGCTTATGCTGCAGGGCGGCGGCCTCCAGAGCGCTCATCAGTTGCTGGCCCAGACCGCGACGCCGGGCGTGTTCGCGCACCAACAACTTCTGCACTTCGGCACGGTTCAGGCCGTTGGCCTTCTGGCACAGACCCAGCTGCACACTGGCCTGCACCTGCTCGTCCTTGACCACCACCCACAGCAACACACTGCCCTTGTTCAGGTTGTCCTGGACCTCATCGAAATACGCGTGGGCCTGGGTAGCATTGAGGTCAGCCATGAAGCCGACACTGGCGCCATAGCCGACGGCATCGAGCAGCAGGTCGATCAGGCCCTGGCGGTAATGCGCAAAGCTTTCAACGTTGACGCGTCGCAGTTGGGCGGGGTTCATGGGCGATCACTCCTTGTTGGCTGCGGGTGGTTGCGCGCCGGGATTGAGGGTCAATTGCATGAAAGTCAGGTCCAGCCAGCGACCGAACTTGGTGCCGACCTGCGGCATTTGCCCGGTGGTGATAAAACCGATGCGCTCATGCAGGCGGATGGAGGCGGCGTTACCGCTTTCGATGGCGGCGACCATCACGTGCTTGCCGCAGCCTTTGGCGCGCTCGATCAGCGCTTGCATCAGTTGTGGGCCGAGGCCGTTGCCGCGCTGGTCGCTGCGTACATAGACCGAGTGCTCGACGGTGTGGCGGAAACCGTCGAAGGGTCGCCAGTCGCCGAACGAGGCGTAGCCGAGCACCGAGTTGTCGGCATCGACAATCACCAGAATCGGATAAGCCTGGGATTGCCGGGCGCTGAACCAGGCCTGGCGATTGCCGAGGTCGACCGCCTGCTCGTTCCAGATCGCCGTAGTGTTGAGCACCGCGTCGTTGTAGATGTCGCGGAGGGCTGGCAGGTCGGCATGCACGGCATCGCGGATGTGGTAAGTCATGGCGCGGCCTCAGGCGATGGGTTGGTGGACGGTGACCAGTTTGGTGCCGTCGGGGAAGGTGGCCTCGACCTGGATTTCCGGGATCATTTCCGGGATGCCTTCCATCACTTGTTCGCGGGTCAGCAGGGTGGTGCCCAAGTGCATCAGATCGGCCACGGTCTGCCCGTCGCGGGCGCCTTCGAGCAATGCGGCGGAAATGTAGGCCATGGCTTCCGGGTAATTGAGTTTCACGCCGCGAGCCAAACGCCGCTCGGCCACCAGGCCGGCGGTGAAGATCAGCAGCTTGTCTTTTTCGCGTGGGGTCAGGTCCATCGTTGAGAGTCCATATTCGGCAGTTGAAAAGGTCTTGAATTTGTCAGGCCGACCCCCTCTAGGAGCTGGCTTGTCGGGTCGCCGCATCGCAGCGAAGGCGTACTTGCCGACGCCAAAAGCTTCGCTGGCAAGCCAGCTCCTACAGGAATCGGTGTCAGGTGTTCCATATTCGGGGTGGCACGGCCTCGCGACCGAGCAACGCCGGCCTGAGCAATCGCCACAATTCAATCAACCACCCCCGCGCCAACAGCGCCTCACTGGCCAGGCATCGGGCAACCAGCAACCCCGGCAATTGGGTCAAATCCCCGCGCACATCGTTGGGCAGCGAACGGCAGGTCTCCAGCAGTTCGCTGTCGATCTCACCCGTCACCAACAAGGTCGCAAATACCGGTCGCCCATCCAGCCCGATGGGCGAATCCAGCAAACCGTCCGCCCCGACAATGCGCTGGCGTTCATGCCAGAGCAACTGGCCGTCGCGGCGGATATCCAGATGTGCCTGGAAGTGCCCAAGGTCGAAGCGCTCGCCGCTGGCCGGCCGGCCCAGCGCCACGACGTCCCAATAGAACAGCCGTGCATCGTCTTCAAGGTCGATGCAGGTGCTGAGTTCAGCCTGGGCCGCGCTGAAAATGATCGTCTCCTGGGGCAGCCATTCCAGTGTCGCACCGGCTGCCACCTTCAACTTCAGCTGCTGATAGGCGGGGCCGGCGGCGCGATACCACTTGGCCGCGCCGGGGCTGGTGATCTGTGCCCAGGCATCGCGCTCGACGCGGGCTGAAATATCCAGCCGGTCACCGCCGGCAATCCCGCCTGGCGGATGGACGATGATGTGTTGGCAGACTTCAGGCCCTTCGGCATACAGATGTTTCTGTACCCGCAGCGGACCCAAGTGGCGGCGCTGGACCGGACGTGTGCTATCGCCGAAGCGGGCGTAACCCAGCTCCAGCTCGGCGTACCAGCTCGGGGTGAACAGCGTTGTTTGGGCAGGTAAATTCATGATTTTTAATTATCGTCAGGACGCTACAGATTAGATCGTAACCAGACCGCGCACACCTTCGGCTTCCATATTTCCCCCGCGACCTTGCTGCACGATTTCGCCTCGGGACATCACCAGGTACTGGTCAGCCAGTTCGGCGGCGAAATCGTAGAACTGCTCCACCAGCAGAATCGCCATGTCGCCCCTGGCTGCGAGTTTTTTGATCACGGCAGCGATCTCCTTGATTACCGACGGCTGGATGCCTTCGGTAGGCTCGTCGAGGATCAGCAGACGAGGGCGGCTGGCCAGCGCCCGGCCAATGGCCAGTTGCTGTTGCTGGCCACCGGACAGGTCGCCGCCGCGCCGTTGCTTCATTTGCAGCAGCACCGGGAACAGTTCGTAGATGAAGGCAGGGACTTCCCTGGCTTCGCTGCCGGGAAAGCGCGACAGCCCCATCAGCAGGTTTTCTTCCACGGTCAGGCGGCCGAAGATTTCCCGGCCCTGTGGTACGTAAGCGATGCCGGCATGCACACGCTGGTGCGGCTTGAACGCAGTGATCGGTTTACCTTCCCAGTTCACCGCGCCTTCCTTGGCCGGCAGCAAACCCATCAGGCATTTGAGCAGGGTGGTCTTGCCTACGCCGTTACGCCCGAGCAGGCAGGTGACTTCGCCGACCTTCACGTCAAATGTCAGGCCGCGCAGGATGTGGCTTCCGCCGTAGTACTGGTGCAGCTTGTCGACTTGCAGCATGTTCGAATTCCTTCTGTTTTACACAGAACCCTGTGGGAGCGGGCTTGCCCGCGATGAGGGCGGCACATCCAATATTTTTGTTGTCTGACACACTGTCATCGCGGGCAAGCCTGCTCCCACAGGTTATGTATTTGCAGGTCTAACGACCGAGATACACCTCGATCACCCGCTCGTTGTCCTGCACCTGCTCCAGCGATCCCTCTGCCAACACGCTGCCTTGGTGCAACACGGTGACGTGGTCGGCAATCGAACCGACGAAGCCCATATCGTGTTCGACTACCATCAGCGAGTGCTTGCCGGCCAGGCTCTTGAACAGCTCGGCGGTGAACTCGGTTTCAGCGTCGGTCATGCCCGCCACCGGTTCGTCGAGCAACAGCAATTGCGGGTCCTGCATCAACAACATGCCGATCTCCAGGAATTGCTTCTGGCCGTGGGACAACAGGCCCGCCGGGCGATTGACCGAGGAGGTCAGGCGAATGGTCTCCAGCACTTCGGCGATGCGGTCTTTCTGCTCGCCGTTCAAGCGCGCCCCCAGGCTGGCCCAAACGGATTTGTCGGTTTTCTGCGCCAGTTCCAGGTTCTCGAACACCGTCAGGGCTTCGAACACCGTCGGCTTCTGGAACTTGCGGCCGATACCAGCCTGGGCGATCTGCACTTCGCTCATTTGCGTCAGGTCCAGGGTTTCGCCGTACCAGGCCTTGCCCTGGCTGGGGCGGGTCTTGCCGGTGATCACGTCCATCAGCGTGGTCTTGCCCGCGCCGTTGGGGCCGATGATGCAGCGCAGTTCGCCGACCCCGATGTACAGGTTCAGATTGTTCAGCGCGCGGAAGCCGTCGAAACTGACGCTGATGTCTTCCAGGGTCAGGATGGTGCCGTGACGGGTGTTGAGGCCGGGGCCGACACGCTGGCCGAGGCCGATGGCATCGCGGCTGCTGCCGGCGTCCTTGTTGGGCTCCACAGGAAAAAACGCCGGTTCGAGCATGAATTCAGCGGTTGCAGTGATTCTCATTGCTCACCTCTTTTCTTCAACAGACCGATCACGCCCTTGGGCAGGTACAGGGTCACGACGATGAACAACGCGCCAAGGAAGAACAGCCAGTACTCGGGGAACGCCACGGTGAACCAGCTCTTCATGCCGTTGACTACACCGGCGCCGAGCAACGGACCGATCAACGTGCCGCGCCCGCCGAGGGCTACCCAGACTGCCGCTTCGATGGAGTTGGTCGGCGACATCTCACTCGGGTTGATGATCCCCACTTGCGGCACGTACAACGCACCGGCCAGACCACACAACACCGCGCTCAACACCCACACGAACAACTTGAATCCGCGTGGGTCGTAGCCGCAGAACATCAGGCGGTTTTCCGCATCGCGCAGCGCGGTCAGCACCCGTCCGAACTTGCTTTGCGCCAGGCGCCAGCCGATGTACAGGCTCGCCACCAGCAACAGCACCGTGGCGAAAAACAGTACGGCGCGGGTACCTGGTTCGGTGATGCCAAAGCCAAGAATGGTGCGGAAGTTGGTGAAGCCGTTGTTACCGCCGAAGCCGGTTTCGTTGCGGAAAAACAGCAGCATCCCGGCGAAGGTCAGGGCCTGGGTCATGATCGAGAAATACACGCCCTTGATCCGTGAGCGGAAGGCGAAGAAACCGAACACCAACGCCAGAAACCCCGGCGCCAATACCACCAGGCACAGGGTCCAGAGGAAACTGCTGGTGCCGGTCCAGAACCACGGCATTTCGGTCCACGACAGGAACGTCATGAACGCCGGCAAGCCATCACCCGAGGCCTGGCGCATCAGGTACATGCCCATGGCATAACCACCGAGGGCGAAGAACAGGCCGTGGCCGAGGGACAGCAGGCCGGCGTAGCCCCAGACCAGATCGAGCGCCAGTGCGACGATGGCGTAGCAAAGAATCTTGCCCACCAGCGTCAGCGTATAGGCTGAAACATGCAGTGTGCTGTCGACCGGTAACAACGACAGTAGCGGTAGCGCCAACAGCAGAACGAGGATCACTGCACCGACGGCAATCGAGACTTTAGGGCCGGCTTTTTTGGTCGCGGTAACGAGCAGGGGCTGGTTCATCAGTCGATCACCCGTCCTTTGAGTGCGAAGAGACCTTGCGGACGTTTCTGGATGAACAGAATGATCAACGCGAGGATGAGAATCTTGCCGAGCACGGCACCGATCTGCGGTTCGAGAATCTTGTTGGCGATCCCCAGGCCGAACGCCGCCAGCACGCTACCGGCCAACTGACCGACACCGCCGAGCACCACCACCAGGAACGAGTCGATGATGTAGCTCTGGCCGAGGTCCGGGCCGACGTTGCCGATCTGGCTCAGGGCCACGCCACCGAGGCCGGCGATGCCCGAGCCGAGGCCGAAGGCGAGCATGTCCACGCGCCCGGTGGGTACGCCGCAGCAGGCGGCCATGTTGCGGTTCTGGGTGACTGCCCGCACGTTGAGACCCAGGCGCGTCTTGTTCAGCAGCAACCACGTCAGCACCACCACAAACAGCGCAAAGGCAATGATGACAATGCGGTTGTACGGCAGCACCAGGTTCGGCAGCACTTGAATGCCGCCCGACAGCCAGGCCGGGTTGGCCACTTCGACGTTCTGCGCACCGAACACCAGGCGAACCAGTTGAATCAGCATGAGGCTGATGCCCCAGGTGGCGAGGAGGGTTTCCAGCGGACGGCCGTAGAGGTGGCGAATCACCGTGCGCTCCAGTGCCATGCCGATGGCCGCGGTGACGAAAAACGCCACGGGCAGCGCGATCAGCGGATAGAACTCGATGGCCTGCGGGGCGAAGCGCTGGAACATCAGTTGCACCACATAGGTCGAGTAGGCGCCGAGCATCAGCATCTCGCCGTGGGCCATGTTGATCACGCCGAGCAGGCCGAAAGTGATCGCAAGTCCCAGGGCGGCGAGCAGCAGAATCGAGCCAAGCGACATACCGCTGAATGCCTGGCCGAGCATCTCGCCGACCAGCAGTTTGCGTTTGACTTGAGCGAGGCTGGTTTCAGCGGCGGTATGCACATTCGCGTCGGTTTCAACGCCCGGCTCCAGCAGGTTTTCGAGGCGTGTGCGGGCCAGCGGGTCGCCGGTTTCGCCGAGCAGACGCACAGCGGCGAGGCGCACGGCCGGGTCGGCATCCACCAGTTGCAGGTTGGCCAGGGCGAGGCCCAATGCTGCGTAAACGCCTTCGTCTTGTTCGCCAGCGAGTTGCTGATCAAGGAATTTCAACTGCGCCGGTTTGGCGCTTTTCTGCAATTGCTGCGCGGCGGCCAGACGGAGTTTGGCGTCGGCGGCGAGCAACTGGTGACTGGCCAGGGCCGTATCGATCAGACCCCGCAGGCGGTTGTTCAGGCGCAGGGTTTTCGGTTGGCCGTCGAGGGTCAACTCGCCTTGTTGCAGGGCGTTGATCAACTCGATACGGGCAGGATCGGGCTGCGCGGCCCAGGTTTCCAGCAACTTGGCCTGCTGCACGGGATTGGCGGCGACGAAGTCTTCGGCGTCACCGGCGTGGGTGGCCATCGGCAACAGCATTGCAATGGTCAAGATGAAGCGATAAAGGGCGGTGGGCATAAATAGTCGCCTTGACGCGGACATTGTGGGAGCGAGCTTGCTCGCGATAGTGGTCGTACAGTCACAGTGATGTTGAATGTACCGCCGTCATCGCGAGCAAGCTCGCTCCCACAGGGATTTGTGTCGGCCTCAGGCTTCGTGCCTRGCGCCGACACCCAGTGGCTCAGTTGCTCTTCACCGCATACTCCGGCTTCTTGTCGTTGCCCGGGATGAATGGGCTCCACGGCTGGGCGCGGATCGGCCCTTCGGTCTGCCACACCACGTTGAACTGACCGTCAGACTGGATCTCGCCGATCATCACCGGCTTGTGCAGGTGGTGGTTGGTCTTGTCCATGGTCAGGGTGTAACCGGACGGCGCGGCAAAGGTCTGGCCGGCCAAGGCTTCGCGGACTTTGTCGACGTCGGTGGACTTGGCTTTTTCCGCCGCTTGCGCCCACATGTGGATGCCGACATAAGTGGCCTCCATCGGGTCGTTGGTCACCGCCTTGTCGGCGCCCGGCAGGTTGTGTTTCTTCGCGTAGGCTTTCCAGTCATCGACGAACTACTTGTTCACCGGGTTCTCGACCGATTCGAAGTAGTTCCACGCCGCCAGGTTACCCACCAGTGGCTTGGTGTCGATGCCGCGCAGTTCTTCTTCGCCGACCGAAAACGCCACGACCGGAACGTCGGTGGCTTTCAGGCCCTGGTTGGCCAGTTCTTTATAGAACGGCACGTTGGAGTCGCCGTTGACGGTGGAGATAACCGCTGTCTTGCCGCCCGCCGAGAATTTTTTGATGTTGGCGACGATGGTCTGGTAATCGCTATGACCGAACGGGGTGTAGACCTCTTCGATGTCTTTGTCGGCCACGCCCTTGGAGTGCAGGAACGAACGCAGGATCTTGTTGGTGGTGCGCGGGTAGACGTAGTCGGTGCCGAGCAGGAAGTAGCGCTTGGCGCTGCCGCCTTCCTCGCTCATCAGGTATTCAACGGCAGGGATCGCTTGCTGGTTCGGCGCGGCGCCGGTGTAGAACACGTTCGGCGACATTTCTTCGCCTTCATATTGCACCGGGTAGAACAGCAAGCCGTTGAGTTCTTCGAACACTGGCAGTACCGATTTGCGCGACACGGAAGTCCAGCAACCGAACACCACCGCTACCTTGTCCTGAGTCAGCAACTGCCGGCCCTTTTCGGCAAATAGCGGCCAGTTCGATGCTGGGTCGACGACTACCGGTTCCAGCATCTTGCCGTTCACGCCGCCCTTGGCGTTGATTTCATCGATGGTCATCAACGCCATGTCTTTAAGCGAGGTTTCGGAGATCGCCATGGTGCCGGACAACGAATGCAGAATACCGACCTTGATGGTCTCGGCGGCCTGGACAGTCCAGGTCATGCCCATCGCGGCGATGCTTGCCGAGAGTGTGAAAGCCTTGATCAAACTGCGACGCTTCATTGTGCGATCTCCATGAACTTATGAGTTTTCTTGGTTGGCAGATGCGGACTACTGAAGGTGTGTTTTGCAAGGGCTGTGCCCGGTCGGCAAAAGGCAGGGAAATGTCGTTTTAGAGCGATTGAAGGGTTTGGTGGCGCACCATGAAGGATCGTGTCTGGCGCGTTGGTGCGAAGAGGTGCGCCAGATTGGGGCGGGTAGCATCGATCAATTGTGGGAGCGAGCCTGCTCGCGATGGCGCTGGGTCAGACAACATCGGCATTAACTGAAATACCGCCATCGCGAGCAGGCTCGCTCCCACAGGATTCAACAATGGGTATCAGCTTTGTGAACGACGAATGTCAGCTTTTAATGCAGGTTTCAAAACCATGTCCGCCACCTTCGTACTCCGGGCCGTAGTAGTACTTGGTGAATGAAGTTTTCCCGTCAGGGGTTGTAGCAATTTTCGCAATCCCGACGCCGTAATCCTTGAGTGACGGATCCGTATGGGCAAAGTAAATCGCCAGAGAACTCAAATTGGCGGCAGCAAATCCGTCATACCGGGAGTTGTCGAGCAACGTTAGCGTAAAGCCGTAGGCACCGTGTTCGCCGGTACTTTGTTCGATATTGAGCTTCATGTCGACAACACCTTCAAATGCACCGATATGGCTGTCCATTCCGGTACATTGATACCGGCCACTGTAGTCAACGCCAGTAAAGGGGGGCTGCACTGCCCATGCGGGGGCTGAAACAAGTGCGATGGATGCGATGAGCTTCTTGAACATGTTTACCTCTTTTCGCTCTTGTAGGAGTTGTGGCGATTGATTTGTAGGAATAATCGTCGTTGAAGTACGCGAGCGTTTTACAGTTGAACTCGCGAGAGCGGAGTATGAACATGATGGTGAACTTGTTAAGCGTTAACTCAATACGAGGTTTTTCCAGGCGTAAATGCAATTTTGAAACTTTTTAATTAAAGATGACGTTAACGACGTCGCATCAAGCCGATGAAGAACAACCCGCCAATCGCCGCAGTGGCAACGCCGATGGGCAAGTCTTCGGGGGCGATCAGTGTCCGGGCGGCGACGTCGACCCAGACCAGAAACACGCTGCCGAGCAATACGCACACCGGCAGCAATCTTCGGTGTTCAGCGCCGACCAGACGCCGCGCAATGTGCGGCACCATCAGCCCGACAAAACCGATCGAGCCGCTGATCGACACCAGCACCCCGGTCATCAATGAGGCAATCAAAAACACCCGCAGGCGCACGGTGCGAGCATTCAGGCCCAGGGTCACCGCCGTCTGTTCGCCGGCCATCAGCGCATTCAGCGGTCGCGCCATGCCCAGCAGCAAAATCAGCCCGAGCAACACACAGGCTGTCGGCACCGCCAGCAGCTCCCAGCGTGCCAACCCGAGCCCGCCGAGCATCCAGAACATCACCGCCGAACTGGCACGATGGTCGCCCAGGAACAGCAGCAAATTGGCAATCGCCATCATCACGAACGACACCGCCACACCGCATAACAACAAACGATCACTGTCGAGGCGACCGTGGCGGCTGGCGATCATCAGCACCACCAGCATGCTCAGCAATGCACCAATGAACGCGGCGATGGGCAAGGTCAACAGGCCAACGATCTCACCGACATGCAGCACCACGATCACCGCGCCCAAGGTCGCGCCGGACGTGACGCCGAGTAAATGCGGGTCAGCCAACGGGTTGCGCGTGACCGCTTGCAGCACCGCGCCGATCAATGCCAGCCCGGCGCCCACTAGCGCGCCGAGCAGCATGCGCGGGACGCGGATCAGCCAGACGATATGTTCCTGTCCGGGGCTCCAGTCCGGCACACCGAAACCGAACAGCTTGTGCAACAGGATGCGCCACACCACATCCTGCGGCACCCGCGCCGGGCCGAAACCCAGGGACACCACGCACGACACCAGCAACAGCGCACCAAGGGCGATCAGCAACAGAGCGTAGCGACGGTTGATCATTCGCCGTGGAAACCCTTGGCCAGGGTGGCGACCGCCAGCACGTTATCGATCCCCGGCGTGGCCTGCACGTAAGGGATGACGATGAAGCGCTGGTGCTTGATCGCATCCACCGATTGCAGGGCCTTGTTGCCCAGCAGGAATTGAATCTTCTGTTCGGCGGTGATTTCGCTGTAGTCGACGATCACGATCACCTGTGGATTGTGATCGACCACGCTCTCCCAGTTGACCCGGGTCCAGCTCGCGTCGACATCTTCCAGAATATTGCGTCCGCCAGCGGCGTCGATCAGCGCTTGCGGCATGCCCAGTCGCCCTGAGGTCATGGCCCGGTCTTCGCCGCTGTCGTACAGGAAAACCCGCGGTTTCTCTGCGGGCAGGTCTTTGCGTATATCCACCACTTGCGCCTGCATGCTGGCGATCAGGGCATTGGCGCGGTCCTGCACGTCGAAGATTCTGCCGAGGTTGCGCAGGTCGTTGTAGGTGTCTTCGAGGCTGGCCGGTGGGCGCTTCATTACGAAGGCGCAGGATTCGCTCAGCTCATACACATTGATGCCCAGCGGTTGCAGGGTTTGTGGCGTGAGGTCGCCGCCGATACGCATGCCGTAGTCCCAGCCGGCGAAGAAGAAATCGACGTTGGCATTGAGCAGGGTTTCCACCGACGGGTACTTGGCCGCCAGCTCCGGCAGGCCTTCGAGAGTGCCCTGCATCTCCGGCGTCACGGCCTTCCAGCCACTGATACCGCTGTAACCGGCCATCCGTGGCTTGAGGCCGAGGGCGAGCATCATCTGGGTCATGTTGATGTCGTGGCTGAGGGCGTGTTGCGGCGCCTGCCTGAAGGTCACCTCGCGGTTGCAGCTTTTGATTGTCAGCGGGTAACGGGTGGCTTCGGCCAACGCCTGGACGCTGCCCAGCAGCATCACGAGAGAGAGGCCGCAGCGCAGCAGGGAACGCAAAGTCATGGTTGGGTTATCCAGGTGATTCGTGGGTAGCCGTGCAGTGGATGCTCATCGATCAGGGCTTCGACGCCGAACACATTGCGCAGCAGCGCAGCCGTCAGGACTTCTTTCGGTGTGCCGCTGGCGACGATACGACCATGGTTGATCACGTACAGCCGATCACAAAAAGCCGCCGCCAGATTGAGGTCGTGGATGCTCGCCAGGGTGCCGATGTTCAAGCGCTTGACCAACCTTAAAAGCTCAAGCTGATAATGCGGGTCGAGGTGGTTGGTCGGCTCGTCGAGGATCAGCAACTGTGGTTGCTGGGCCAGGGCGCGGGCGAGGATGACCCGCTGTTTTTCACCACCGGAGAGGGTGGCGAAGCCGTGGTTTTCGAAGCCATTGAGACCGACGGACTCCAGGGCCTTATTGATGAGGTTCGAGTCTTCAAGCGTGTCGCCATCGAACAAACCTTTGTGTGGCGTGCGACCCATGGCGACCACTTCCTCGACGGTCAGTCCGAAGGCGTCAGGGAACTCCTGCAACACCACGGCGATGCGTTGTGCGCACCAGCGCGAGGATTGCTTCCAGACATTCTGATGATCGAGCCTGACCTCGCCGTGCTCCGGTTTGCTGAAGCGCCAGGCACACCGCAACAGGCTGGTCTTGCCACTGCCGTTGGGGCCGATCAGCCCGACGAACTCACCGGCGGCCACGTGTAGCGAGGCGTCACGCAGCTGGAACTGGTGGTGGCAATGGCCGTGACCCAGTGGGGACCAGGTGAGGTTTGTGAGGTTCAGCGAGGTCATGCAGTGGCTCTTGAGGTGATGCCAAGGGCCCCATCGCGAGCAAGCCCGCTCCCACAGGTTTTACGCAATCCCTGTGGGAGCGAGCTTGCTC
>NZ_JBGCUL010001274.1:0-1121 GCF_054177685.1 Pseudomonas sp. P5_A2_2 | reverse complement strand
GAGCACGGCATCGGAGCGCCCGTGGATCATCATACCGCCATGGGGCCGTTGTTCGGCGTAATCACCTTGGGCCCAGACGCCGGGGAACAGGCTGAAATAGGATTTGCGCAGTTTCTCGCCATCGGGATCGTTCCACAGGCCAACGGGTATCGCCGGGAAGTGCCGGGTGCAGACCAGTTCGCCTTTTTCGCCGATTACCGGTTGGCCTTCGTCGTTCCACACTTCGACGGCCATGCCCAGGCTCTTGCCCATGATTTCGCCACGTCTGATGGGCGACACAGGGTTGCCGTTGACGAAGYACGAGACGATGTCGGTGCCACCGGACATCGAGGCCAGACACACGTCAGCCTTGAAGTCGCGATAGACGAAGTCGTAACTGTGCGGTGACAGCGCCGAGCCGGTGCATAGCAGCATCTTGAGGCTGCTCAGGTCATGGCTTTCACGGGGCTTGATACCGCTGCTTTCCAGGGTCGCGAGGTATTTGGGGCTGGTGCCAAAGACACTGATGCCCTCGTCGTCGATCAGGTCGATCAAGCGTTGCGGGTCGGGGTGGAACGGCGAACCGTCGTACAGCACCACCGCACTGCCGACCGCCAATGCCGACACCAGCCAGTTCCACATCATCCAGCCGCAGGTGGTGTAGTAGAACAGGCGCTCGCCGGGGCCGAGATCGCAGTGCAGRCCGTGTTCCTTGACGTGTTGCAGGAGTACGCCGCCGGTACTGTGGATGATGCATTTGGGCACGCCGGTGGTGCCGCTGGAGTAGAGGATGTACAGCGGATGGGCGAAGGGCACGGGGACGAAATCGGGCTCGCCGCCAGGTTCATAGAAATCGTTCCACAGCGTCACGTTGGCCGGGGTACGGAAGTGTTCGATCCGCGTGTGGGGCCGCGCATAGGGCACGATGATCAACTGCTGCAACGACGGCAGGCGCTCGAGGATTTCGTTGAGCTTGGCGGTCTGGTCGATTTCCTTGCCGGCGTAGCGATAACCGGCGCAGGTCACCAGCACTTTCGGTTCGATCTGGCCGAAACGGTCAACCACCCCTTGGGTGCCGAAGTCGGGCGAAGAACAGGACCAGATTGCGCCAAGGCTGGTGGTGGCGAGCATGGCCACCAGGG
>NZ_JBGCUL010001273.1:0-1126 GCF_054177685.1 Pseudomonas sp. P5_A2_2 | reverse complement strand
ACCAAAGCGACACCGGTCAGTTATCAGATTTTCCGCAAGGGCCGCCCGTTCGGCCCTCAGTCCGCCAACTTTCCAGTGAACTTCGAGGTACCTATTCCATGGATTCCGTGGCCCCCCATTGATTGGCCGAATCCTGTTCATCCAGACCTGCTCGCCGGTGAAGTCAAAAACTTCGATGACAGCCGGACCAATCAGCTGATAAGGGCTGACAAGGGCAAGGACGCCAAATTCACCTTCAAGTGGTATGCCTCGGCAAAGGATGATGATGTCGTTGATTTTTTCTGGAACGGGCTGAGAGTCGTTGAGGCACAGGTCATTTTTGACGCAGCAACCCATACGCCTGGCGATGACCTTACGGTTGATATCCTTTGGAAATACATCAGAGACGGTGGCAATGGCGACCCCGTACCAGTGCACTATCGGGTCCACCGGCCTGGTGTGGAAAACGACCAGGATTCCAAAACCACGGACGTTGAGGTCAATGCGGTAGCAGTTGAGTTGCCCGCTGCAAGCTTTCCGAAAATCCCCAATCCAGCCGGTTATCCGGGGTGTTCGGCGCTGGAGTCTGATGGCGCGCTGTTGGTGCGAATACCCGATCTGACGGGGCTGCTAGACGATGGCGACACCATCAGTTTCGAGTTCACTCCCATGATAGGGGATGACTTGTCCTCGCCCGACAATCCCATTCCCAACGTGAAGTTCGAAAAGGATTTTGACTTGGGTAGTGCGGGTACGCCCGTGACCGGCTTCGAATTTCGGGTTGAGCCTTACGCCACTTATATCCAGCCGCTTTATGACCAGAATCCGACGACTCGCCGGGGGCGAGTGAAGATCCAGTATTTCTTCGATGATGGAACAGAGACGGTCGAGTCTGAGGCGTTGGTCAGTCGCACAGCGTTCCACAGGCCGAATGATCCTTGCCCAATAGTGCCTTAGGTGAAATCACAGAGTCGATTCGGATGTTTGCCGTCCGTGTCGACTCTGGCTCAACACTTGTGAACATCGGCTACCCAGTTGGAAGGGAGTACTCAAGTGTTGTTTCGGATTACTCCTACATATCTGGTGTAGGAAGTTTCTTAGGATTGCCGCCCCAACAGATACACGATCTGGAAAAGCGCCAGTAGGT
>NZ_JBGCUL010001272.1:0-1128 GCF_054177685.1 Pseudomonas sp. P5_A2_2 | reverse complement strand
TTGCCAAGCACCGACGTTCTCCGAAAAACTGGTGGAATCCTTACGCTGGCGCCAATCCGAGTAAACTTGGGAAGATACTTGTTTCATATCAAATTTACAGAACTGATCATAATCAATCAGTTTTTTCGGATTCAGCATACACGGATCAAAATCTATGCCCAGGAACTCACAGATTCGCTCCAATTCGAACTCTGTGTTAGCGACCAGACTCTCATACTTAACCTCCAGGTAGGCACTGGCGTCGAGATAAAAAGCTGCATCTAGCGCAATTTTCTTGATTTCTCTCTGCCACCTGGACAGGTTCAATCGCGGTGACGCGTGCCACCATGGCGTTCGAGCGAACGACAAAGCAACATCCCGACCATCCCGCACAACATGAATAAACTTTGCGTTTGGAAAAATCCTGGAAACCAGATCGAGGCGCTGACCATACCAAGGTGTCTGCTCAATCAACCAGGTTTTTCCATGCGCCTTTGCAATAGCTGCGTAAAACGCTTCTACAAAGACCGCCGCAGAACTCCTCGGTGTATCTTCCCGACAGCAAAACTCAGCATAATCGAAGAACATTTCGAGTTTGTGCGGACAGCCCTGCTTGATGATGGAAGCAATTAACTCGCCATCAAGCCCTGAAGGTCCTGCTTGGGAAAATGCCTCAAATAATCGGTCACCATTTCCAGAATACTCAAATAACAGTTGAATCTCCGGAGGTACACATACTTCGGCATGGCTATTCAGCATTTGTCCCAGCCACGAGGTGCCACAGCGACCAGTACCAATAATAAATGCATTATTCATAGAGTAAGCCAAGAAGCACTCCAGGGATACTCCTTGCCAATGAGCGAAAACAACTGCCTGTTCGGCTCACTATATAAGTCGTATAACTTTAAAAACACATCAGTGTGCGCATCCATTGCAACACCGTCGTAGTCACCTTTATTACTTACCTGCGGAATAACTCCGAGATCCACTCGAGAGTCAGCTCCGAGAAAGTCTAAAACCACACCAACACTTCCGACAGGATCTTTGGAAAAATCATCCTGTTCTAAAAACAAAAAATCCTGCAACCTGTAAAATTCGAGATAACGCAGAATCTGTTCATAATAGAACCCACGCCGAACGAAACTGGGC
>NZ_JBGCUL010001271.1:0-1130 GCF_054177685.1 Pseudomonas sp. P5_A2_2 | reverse complement strand
TACCAAGCCAGTCCACGATCCACTGTGGGAGCGAGCTTGCTCGCGATAGCGTCGGCCCATCCGGCATTGATGTGACTGACAGTCCACCATCGTCGGAACGCCGCCCGGAGCAKGCTCGCTCCTACAGGYTTTGTGTCAGGCAATTATTCTGGTTACTCGAGCCGGGCCAGCCTTTCTTCCAGCGCCGCAATCCGCGCTTCCAGCTCTTCGAACCGTTCAACCGAAACCCCGCTGCCACCACGCTCTGCCGGGTTTTGCCGTGYCGCCATGATCGCCTCGATATCCGCCGGATCGCCCAGGGCGTGGGTATAGCGGTCTTCACGCTGGCCGGCCTGACGCGGAATCAGTACGGCCAGGCCTCGGGCAATCAGGCGTTCGAGTTGATGCACCACCTGTTCGGCATCTTCGAATTCATGCATGCGGCCGCTGCGGGTCAGCAGTTCATTGACGGTCTGCGGACCGCGCAGAAACATCAGCCCGGTCAGGACGAGCTGCGCCGGCACCAGTTCCAGGGCCTTGCCGACCTTGTGTTCCCAGCGGTCGGCGCGGCTGCCCATCACCAGTCTGGTGAAACCGCGTCCTTCGAGGACGCGCAGGCTATGGCCGACCTGGCCTGGTGTGAGGTTCATCACCGGTTCGCGGCTGGTTTTCTGGTTGCAGGCAATCACCAGGGCATTGAGGGTCAGGGGATAGGTTTCCGGGCTGGTGGCCTGTTTCTCGATCAACGAGCCCAGAATGCGGATTTCCGTACTGTCGAGCCGCTGCTCGTCTAAAGTCGTCTCTTGCTCAGTGCTCATGGTTCTGCGTCCTTAGCCGATTCATGTTTTTCACTCGCGTGGGTGCACTTTAGATGGGCAAGCGCCAATGGCAACCGAATTCGTTGCGTCATCAAGGGAATGATGACAAAAAGTGTATGAAATATTAACGCCATTTTTACAATTGGCCGGGCACCGTATGCGGGGTCGCGCGCGAGTGCGTCCACAGGGCGGGATATTGTTGGCGTCATCGCCCAAAATAGCTGAACCCTGCATCGAGTCGGCCGGTGTACGACACCTTCATTCGCCTCTGATAAAAGAAATCCAATAAAGGCGAGAGTGACTCTATGAGCCAAGACATTTTTGTATCCGTAC
>NZ_JBGCUL010001270.1:0-1135 GCF_054177685.1 Pseudomonas sp. P5_A2_2 | reverse complement strand
AGCAAGCTCGCTCCCACAATGTTTTTTGCAGTGGCTCAGAGGGTGAAGTCACCTTCAGCCGCCAACTCGCTCAACGGACGACGCGGGCTGGGTTCTTCGCGGGCTTGCAGGTAGTCCGCCAGGCTCGCCTTGTCCCCCAGCTTGCCCACCGCGACGGCGGCGTGCAGGGCGTAGCCTTCAGGAATGTTCAGCTCCTTGCGGGTCAGTTCCTGGTCGAAACCGGCCATGCCGTGGGTGTGCCAGCCGCTCAGGCTCGCTTGCAAGGCCAGGTGGCCCCAGGCGGAACCGGTGTCGAAGGTGTGCCACAGGGCCGGGGTTTCTTCGCTGGCGCCAGGCGCGGTGAAGGTGGTTTTCGAAATCACGATCACCAGGGCCGAAGCATGTTGCGCCCAGCTGCGGTTGAATTCGTTCAGCAGGCCCAGGTAGCGCTCCCAGTTCGGCGTGTCGCGACGTGCGTAAAGGAAGCGCCAGGGTTGCGAGTTGTAGGCCGAGGGTGCCCAGCGGGCGGCTTCGAAGAAGCTCAGCAGGGTTTCCTCTGGAATCGTTTCGCCAGTGAAGGCGCGGGGCGACCAGCGGTCGGTGAACTGAGGGTGAATGGCGTAATCGGCAACGCGTGGGTTGGCACTCATCATGAGATTCCTTGCTACGTTTGAAAGTGGGAGCGACGCAAAACCCTACTTGGCAGCGCAAAAACTGACAAGCCCGTTCTACCGACAGTCGCCAATGCTTGGCCCGCGGGCCTTCGGGCACTAGACTGGCGGCCTTTTCACCACCTGATGTCGATGCTCGAACCATGGCCGCCAAAGTAGAACCGTTCTGGATACGCAAGACCCTCGATCAACTCGATCAGGAGGAATGGGAGTCGCTGTGCGACGGCTGTGGATTGTGCTGCCTGCAAAAGCTTGAAGACGAAGACGACAACAGCGTCTATTACACGCGCATCGCCTGCAAACTGCTGGACCTGAAAACCTGCCAGTGCACGGACTATCCCAACCGTCGTGACTCTGTGCCGGACTGTATCCAGCTCACGCCGGGCAAGGCCGACGAATTCAAATGGCTGCCACCGACCTGCGGCTATCGCCTGGTCAGCGAAGGCAAGGACCTGCCGCTGTGGCATCACCTGGTGTGCGGTGAT
>NZ_JBGCUL010001269.1:0-1135 GCF_054177685.1 Pseudomonas sp. P5_A2_2 | reverse complement strand
CGCGCCTGCGGGGAATGCGCAGTATATTGCCCAACACAAATAGAAATACCCTTGATTCCTATATTTCGGACGATGCCACGCAATGAATGATCAGCCTCGCAGCCTAGCCTCTACTCTGTTCTCGGTTGGGCTGCTGCTCATAGCCATGGCGTCGATCCAGTCCGGAGCCTCCCTGGCCAAAAGCATGTTCTCCGTTGTTGGCCCTCAGGGGACGACAACATTACGACTGATTTTTGCCAGCGTGATCATGATGCTGATACTGCGTCCATGGCGGGCAAAACTCACCGCAAGATCCCTGCGCACCGTCATCGTCTACGGGATGGCGCTGGGCGGCATGAACTTCCTCTTCTATATGTCATTGCAAACCGTCCCGCTGGGTATCGCGGTGGCTCTTGAATTCACCGGCCCACTGGCCGTGGCGATCTACGCCTCGCGTCGCGCTATCGATTTTTTGTGGATCGCCCTGGCTGCCGTCGGCTTGCTGTTACTGATACCAACGGGAGAAACGACCGCAGGAATCGATCTGGTAGGCGCCGGTTATGCCTTGGGTGCGGGGGTCTGCTGGGCACTGTACATTCTGTTTGGCCAAAAGGCCGGGGCCGACAATGGCGTGCAAACCGCCGCGCTGGGGGTGATGATCGCTGCGCTATTCGTAGCCCCCATCGGCATTGTCCATGCCGGTTCCGCTCTGCTGACCCCGTCATTGATCCCCGTAGCCCTCGGCGTCGCCGTCTTGTCCACTGCCCTCCCCTACACCCTGGAGATGGTCGCGCTTACCCGCATGCCGGCCAGAACCTTCGGCACACTGATGAGTATCGAGCCTGCCTTCGGCGCGCTATCTGGCTTGCTGTTCCTTCATGAATACCTCTCGCTGTCACAATGGTTGGCAATCATGTGCATCATTCTGGCATCCGTCGGCGCAACCATGACCATGAGCGCTGCCGCCAGACCAGCAGTAGCGGCAGATTGAGAACGGATATGACACGGGTCTGGTATTTGCCGCCCAATTAGGCCATGTTTAGCCCCGCAACCCAGAGTCATACCACGGATAATTTCAGGTAGGGATATCGGTAGGCGTCTAGCGAAAGCGAATGCAGCCAGACCCGGGCACAAGATCCGGGGACGCTATAAGGAC
>NZ_JBGCUL010001268.1:0-1135 GCF_054177685.1 Pseudomonas sp. P5_A2_2 | reverse complement strand
CGCCTACGCTGCACTCAGCAAAGGGGATATTCAGGTATTGGCATCCCAGATTGATTACGCCGCCGCCGATTATTGGAAAAAGAACAAGAACAAAATCGAGAAGCTGTCACCAGTCTCCTTCGGTCTTTATCAGGGCTTGGCAGTACCCGGTTACGTAGACATCGACTCCATCGAACAGCTGAATGCAAACGCGGAAAAACTGGGGAACAGAATCATTGGTATCGAGCCAGGTTCGGGCTTGATGAGTGACGCGAACAACGTGGTCAAAGCGTACGACATCAAGCTCAAGCTGGTCGAAGGCAGTACTTCGGCAATGACCGCGGCTTTAAAGTCGGCAGTCGACCGAAAGGAATGGGTGGCGGTAACCGTCTGGGATCCTTCCTGGATGACCAAGAAATTTGATCTCAAATTCTTGAAAGATCCAAAAGGGGTCTTCCCGCCGTTGCAGGGTTATTACTGGATAGGACACAAAGGCTTCGCTGAAGCCAATCCGCGTGCGCGTGAACTAATGGCCAGTGTTTATGTGCCTATAACGGACATCACCGCGATGAATGCTGAAGTCAAGGATGGCAAGACCATGGACGAGGCTATCAAGGGCTGGATAGATAGCCATACAGATCTTGTAAATCGTTGGGGGAATATCAAGAACTATTGAGTTTGGTTTGTTTGCCACTGCCGCCCTTTGATTAATTAGAGAAGCCAGCAAACAACTGGTTCGATGGATTGCGAAATGACGATGGCCACAATTAATACTGACGAAGTGCTGGTAGATTGCCAGTCGGTTTGGAAAATCTTTGGTAAAAATGCACCGGCAGCCATGGACGCGGTTGTCCAGCAGGGTCTTTCAAAGACCCAGATCCTGCAAAACCATGGCTGTGTGGTCGGAGTTTCCGATGTCAGCCTCCAGGTTCGCCGGGGGGAAATCTTTTGCATCATGGGTTTGTCCGGCAGTGGCAAATCCACCCTTATACGGTTGTTGAACAAGCTGATCACCCCGAGCTCGGGGAAGGTGCTGGTCAAAGGCAAGGACGTTTCATCCTTGTCGCCGGCACAACTGCGAGAGGTGAGGGCGCGTCACATCGGTATGGTCTTTCAAAGCGTTGCCTTGTTGCCTAACCGTACGGTTCTTGAGAAC
>NZ_JBGCUL010001267.1:0-1137 GCF_054177685.1 Pseudomonas sp. P5_A2_2 | reverse complement strand
GAGCGAGCTTGCTCGCGATCGGGGCGCCGCGGTCTACCGGGCAAACCGCCCCGGCCAGCCAATGATGTTCTTCGRCCGCGGCGTTGCGTAAGTCCGCACTTTCGACGTCGACAACCCCAACCGCACCAACGATTCGGCAATAGTCACCGCCGCCGTCACCCCATCCACCACCGGTACCCCGGTACGCCGGCGAATCTGCTCGTCCAGCCCGGCCATGCCACCGCAGCCCAGGCAAATCACTTCGGCCTTGTCCTGGGTCACCGCCAGTTCGGCCTGATGCACGATGGCCTCCAGTGCGCGCTGCGGTTCGTGCTCCAGTTCCAGCACCGCCAAACCACTGGCCCGTACCGAGGCGCAACGGTCCCATAGGCCGGAGAGCTTGAGGCGATCTTCGACCAGCGGCACGGTGCGATCGAGGGTGGTGACCACGGAGTAGGCGTGACCGAGGAACATCGCCGTGCTGGCGGCGGCATCGGTGATGTCCACCACTGGCACATTGAGCAGCTCCTGCAAGCCTTCACGGCCATGCTCGCCATAGCCGGCCTGGATCACAGCGTCGAAAGGCTGATCGTAGGACATCACCCGGTCCATGACCGCGATGGCTGCCAGGTAACTTTCGAAGTTGCCCTCGATGGAGTCGGCGCCGAAGTGCGGGGTGAGGCCGACGATTTCCGTGCCGGGCGACGCGACGGCCTGCGCCGAGCGGGCAATGGCCTGGGTAATGGATTCGGTGGTGTTGACGTTGACCACGAGAATGCGCATGGGGAGTCCTTATTGCAGTTGGTTCTGCGGCCCGACAACACCGGGCCGCAACAGGATCAGTGGCTGACGTTATCGACGGCGATGGCTTCACCGCTGACATCGGCGTAGTGCGGTTGGCGCTTGGCGATGATCAGGTAGAGCATCCCGGCGATGCCGGCACCAATCAGCCAGGAGAACGGCGAAACGCTGTGGAACCCCGGCACCAGGGCCAGGACGATGGCGATCAGGGCGGCGGGAATGAACGCCGCCACCGCGCGTAAATTGACCCCGCGGCTGTAGTAATAAGCGCCATTCGGGTCTTCGCTGTACAACTGCGGTACGTTGACCTGGCCTTTTCGCACCAGCCAGTAGTCGACCATGATCACGCCGTACAAC
>NZ_JBGCUL010001266.1:0-1140 GCF_054177685.1 Pseudomonas sp. P5_A2_2 | reverse complement strand
CGGTCCGCACTCATCTGAACATTCGTCTGGTAATGAGCTGGGTTTCGATCCCGACTCCCCGGACCTTGCCGATCCACAGGTCGACCCGATCGGGCCTGCCAAGGCACCGAGGGACGTGAAACCGGGCGACAACCCCAAGGCTCCGGCCAAACCCTATGATCCGCTGGGTAATCTGAAGCCCTAGGAGTGACTGGCGAAAAAAAGCCCCGATCGATCGTAATACTGTTCATTTAAGGATTCTGTAGGAGCGAGCTTGCTCCGGGCGGCGATCCGACGATGGACTCAAGAGCGCCGCGTTTAGCCAGAAAGCACGCGTCATCATTGGCGACCATCGCGAGCGAGCTCGCTCCTACAGAGGATCAATTTTGCTTAACTGAACAGCATTGCCGATCGATCGGGGTTTTCTGTGCGTTGCCATTACGTTACTTCGACGCTTCAACCACGCCGCTCTGCCGCTGCTTGAGGTTCTTGTCTGCCTTGTACTGCAAGGCTACGGAAGGCACGTCCGCGCTCCTTCCGCTCTCTACCCAATTACGCATGCGCGTGGCATCGGCAAAATGGGTGTACTTGCCATAGGCGTCAAGGATCACCAAGGCCACCGGGCGGTTACTCATTCGGGTCACCAGCACCAGGCAGTGACCTGCTTCGTTGGTGAAACCGGTTTTTGTCAGCTGGATGTCCCAGTCCGGCTTGCGGATCAAATGATCGGTGTTGCGGAAACCCAGGCTGTAGTTGGGTTTACGGAACGAGACGGTTTTTTCCTTGGTCGTGCTCAGCTCGGTCAGAAGCGGGTACTTGTGCGCGGCGATCAACAGCTTGCTCAGGTCGCGAGCGGTCGACACATTGCGCGGGGAGAGACCGGTCGGCTCGACGAAGTGTGTGTTGGTCATGCCCAGTGCCCGGGCCTTAGCGTTCATTGCAGCAATGAACGCGGCATAGCCGCCCGGATAGTGGTGCGCCAGAGTCGCGGCGGCACGGTTTTCCGAGGACATCAGGGCAATCAGCAGCATTTCCCGGCGCGGCAGTTCGCTCCGGAGCTTGACCCGGGAGAACACGCCTTTCATTTCCGGTGTGTCGCTGATGTTGACGTCGATGTATTCGTCCATGTTCTGCCGAGATTCAACCACGACCAGACCAGTC
>NZ_JBGCUL010001265.1:0-1141 GCF_054177685.1 Pseudomonas sp. P5_A2_2 | reverse complement strand
TTCTCGCTCCCAACATCTATGGTTACCCCCTTTTCTGCAATACAGTTTTTGATGCGTGTTTGGCTTGCTTTCATCTATCCGGCGTCTGAGTGGGGTTGTGGTCCCGCGCCTCGATGAGAATSGAGGCCCGACGATCCTGATTATTAAAAGGGCCTTTCAGCCGTGTAGGAGCCCAGGGTTGTCGTCAGGCCGGTTGGCCCATTCACGTCATCAGTTATCCGGCATCGCAAAACCAGGTGGGTGGTGCTCGGATGACAGCAGGGTCAGGCGTTCACCGCTTGGCCATGCCTCAAATTTGCTGTGCCTTGTGCAAGCAGCTCGCGGGCTTCAACCGCTTTCTTTCTGGCGTTTGCCAGAGAGAGTTCAGGATACGGGCCCAAGGCCATACTGATGCGGTTTTTGGTCACCGGCTCGCGGTAATTGAAGTTCCACATCATCGAGCCGCTGGCCCTGACTCGGAGCTGAAGGCCACCGCCATCGCTGAGGACGAAATCCTTGCCGGTTGCCTTGACCGCCTTGAGCTGGCGATCGGAGAGGCGGGTTGCTTGAGTAGGCATGTGAGCTACCTCTGGCACCGTTTTGGTACCCTGAAAATAGCTCCAGGTAGCCGGGATACCACCTGGAATACCAAAGCGCCTGGAACTCAAAAAACCATTGTGCACCTCAGAAGCGCTGGAAACCMTTGATTTCACTGGATTTCAGGCACAAAAAAAGACGTCCGTGGACGTCTTTAGATGATGAAGTGGTGGGCCGGGGTAATTTGAATCAGCTCAATAACTTATTGATTTATAACATTAAAGACAATTTTAATTTTTAGTTGGAATACCAATTGGAATACTGCACTCCACTTGGCCACCCGTTTGCATTCGATCTGACCAGCACGCTTCATAACCATGATTGGCAGTGAACTGCCCATAGCTGCCGGCGGCGACAGGCGGCCAAAAGTGGACGCTCGACAAGGGACCGCACCGAGCCAAAAGCGGAAGATTTGCTAAAAATTAATCTACAGTGGATTTATGCTCAATAAATAGGAAGGGTACTCGCGCTTTAGCTTGTCGTACTCTCAGATGGGGAGGCACAAGGCTGCTTGTCGGCTAGGGCATCTGCGCGCTTGGCTGCAGTGCTCAGTATGGTACTGTTC
>NZ_JBGCUL010001264.1:0-1141 GCF_054177685.1 Pseudomonas sp. P5_A2_2 | reverse complement strand
TGCGGCATCGTCGCTGACCGGCTATCAACAAAGCTTCATTCATCTTGAGCGCCTGCCATGACCTCCCAGACCAATCGCCAATTCCTGCTCGCCAAACGTCCGGTTGGCGCGGCGACCCGCGAGACATTCACTTATCAGCAAATTCCGGTCGGCGAGCCGGCGGCGGGCCAGATCCTGGTCGAAAACCAATACCTGTCACTGGACCCGGCCATGCGTGGCTGGATGAACGAGGGTAAGTCCTACATCCCGCCAGTCGGGCTCGGCGAAGTCATGCGCGCCCTGGGTGTGGGCAAAGTCATTGCCTCGAACAACCCGGGGTTCGCGGTCGGGGATTACGTCAACGGCGCCCTGGGCGTGCAGGATTTCTTCCTCGGCGAGCCGCGAGGCTTCTACAAGGTCGATCCAAAACTGGCACCTCTGCCACGTTACTTGTCGGCACTGGGCATGACCGGGATGACGGCGTACTTCGCCCTGCTCGACGTCGGCGCTCCGAAGGCCGGTGACACCGTGGTGCTGTCGGGTGCGGCCGGCGCCGTGGGCAGCATTGCCGGGCAGATCGCCAAGATCAAAGGCTGCCGGGTGGTGGGCATCGCCGGCGGCGCGGACAAGTGCAAGTTCCTGATCGATGAACTGGGTTTCGATGGTGCTATCGACTACAAGAGCGAAGACGTCCTCGCCGGCCTCAAGCGCGAGTGCCCGAAAGGTGTCGACGTATATTTCGATAACGTCGGTGGCGACATTCTCGACGCGGTGTTGAGCCGCCTGAACATGAAGGCGCGGGTGGTGATTTGCGGTGCCATCAGCCAGTACAACAACAAGGAGGCGGTCAAGGGCCCGGCTAATTACCTGTCGCTACTGGTCAACCGCGCGCGCATGGAAGGTTTCGTAGTGATGGACTACGCCGCCCAATACGCCAGCGCTGCACAGGAAATGGCCGGCTGGATGGCCAAGGGGCAGCTCAAGAGCAAGGAAGACATCGTCGAAGGACTGGAGACCTTCCCGGAGACGCTGATGAAATTGTTCAACGGCGAGAATTTCGGGAAGTTGGTGTTGAAGGTTTGACACCAAACCAATGTAGGAGCGAGCCTGCTCGCGATGGCGGTGTATCAGCCAGCATAAAGGGACTGATACGCCCTCATCG
>NZ_JBGCUL010001263.1:0-1142 GCF_054177685.1 Pseudomonas sp. P5_A2_2 | reverse complement strand
GCACTGGTCAGGTAGGAGGTAACGATGTTCCACCCGACCCGGCCATTAGTCAGGTGATCCAGTGTGCTGAAGCGCCGGGCATGGGTGAAAGGATGCTCGTAACTGGTGGTGACAGTGACGCCGAAAGCCAGGTTTTCTGTCACCGCAGCCAATGCCGGAATGATCATCAACGGATCGTTGGCCGGTGCTTCCACCGCCCACTTCATCGCCGCGTCGGCATTACCGCCAAACACATCGTAGAAACCCAGCACATCACCAAAAAACAGCATGTCGAGATGGGCCTGGTCGGCGATGCGTGCCAGGTTCGACCAGTAGCCCAGGGAGTTGATGGTCAGTCGTTCGTCAGCCGGGTGCGTCCAGAGGCTTGGCGCGCCGCCACAGCCAACACTGGCTTGCTCGTATAACGCAAACAACAGAGGTTTTGGATCGGACATCGTAGTACCTGTAAAAGTCATTAAAAGGATGGGTCCGCGCTGATGCTTGAAACCTTTGCCGTAGTGGCGTTCAAGACGGTTCTGTATCAACTCCAGTCCAATGGACAGGAGCCAGTAGATAACGGCTGCGGTGGTGAGCATTTCGATGTAGCGGTAGGACGAGCGACCGTATGACTGCGCCAGGAACATCACTTCCCAGACGCCCATCACCGATATCAACGATGAGTCCTTGAGCATTGAAATGAACTGACTGGTTGTCGGTGGAATGATCGTGCGCATGGCTTGCGGCAGGACGATGTGCAGGAAAGTTGCCGCCGGCCCCAGCCCCAGAGCCATCGCCGCTTCGCGCTGCCCGGGTGCCACAGCGATGATGCCGGCTCGAAAGATCTCGCTGAGGTAGGCACCATAATTGAGCGATAGCGCGATGATCCCCGCGCTGATGGCGCCAGGAACCACACCCAACTGCGGCAGACCCAGGTAGATCAGCAGAATTTGAATCAGCAGCGGAGTACCGCAAAAAAAAGACGCATAGAAACTGGCAATGCCGAAAGCCACCGCACTGCGAGACAGGCGCGCCAGCGCCGTCACAAAGCCAAGGAGCGACGAAAGCCAGATCGAACAGAAGCACAAGAACAGCGTCAGCGCGGCGCCCTGCAAGAAACCGTCAGGCCCCAAATGCAGGCCGACCAGATTGGGCAACTTCTGCAC
>NZ_JBGCUL010001262.1:0-1142 GCF_054177685.1 Pseudomonas sp. P5_A2_2 | reverse complement strand
CGGTCTGTGCCTGGCTGCAATTGCCGGCGCTGTCGAGCGTGATCCAGATCTGCCGCTCGCGACGGATCGACGGGCGACTGGTGCTGTATGTGGAGCACTATCTGAACCCGCAGTACTTTCCCGGGATCCTCGATTTCGATTTGAATCAGTCGATCACCGAGTTGTATGCGCGGCATTACGATTTGCACTACGGGCGGGTGCGCTTCGAGATTGTGCCCACGGCGTTGTCGGTGGATGCGGCGGCGGCATTGAAGGTGTCAGTGGGCAGCCCGGGCCTGCGGATTGCCCGGGTCAACTATGACCAGCATGAACGGTTGATCGACTGCGACCTGGAGTTCTGGCGGCATGATGCGATTCATGTCGGGGTGGATGTTGTCTGACGCTGCTATTGCAGGCGCTGGCTATTCGCCCTGCGGGTCACCACCGGCGGTCATCACCTGAATACTCATCCGCGGTGTCGCCAGATCCAGTCCGGCTTCATCCATGTGCCGCTTGAGTGACAGATTGAACGCTCGCGACACTTCCCACTGCTTGATTGGCGCGGTCTTGAAGCGGGCGCGAAGGATCGCATTGCCCGACTCGAAACTTTCCACCCCCTGAAACTCCAGTGGCGACCAGATATTGCGCCGCTGCAACGGATCGGTGCGCATTTTCTGACCAACTTCGCGCATCAGTTTGATTGCGTTGTCGATGTCCATGCTGGCCGGCACCGCGACCCGGAAGATCGCGTAGCCGAATTCCCGGGAGTAGTTCTTGATGCTTTTGATTTCGCTGAATGGAATGGTGTGGACGATGCCGTCGATGTCCCGCAGGCGCACGGTGCGGATGGTCAGGCCTTCGACCGTGCCGAGGTGGCCGCCGACATCCACGTAGTCGTCGATAGCCAGGGAGTCTTCGATGATGATGAACAACCCGGTAATCAGGTCGGCTACCAGCGACTGTGCGCCAAAACCGATGGCCAGACCGATCACACCGGCACCGGCCAGCAGTGGCGTGACGTTCATGCCCATGTTCGCCAGGGCAACGATCAGCGCGATGATGAAAATCGCCACGAACAACACGTTGCGGATCAGCGGCATCATCGTCTGTGCGCGGGCATTGGCCAGGCCTTTGCGCGAGCGGGTCAGCGCGTGATGCACGGC
>NZ_JBGCUL010001261.1:0-1143 GCF_054177685.1 Pseudomonas sp. P5_A2_2 | reverse complement strand
GTATTTGGCCGTGATTTGGGTGAAAAACAGCGCCAGGAACTCGCCGAGCGTATGCAGGCACGGCCTTACGCTTATGTGGCGCAAGAACTTGCGCAATTGTCCCAGGCGCCGATCTGGCAAGCCGAAGACGGTCAACTGCAGCCCCGTGCCATCGGCATGCGCATGTATGCGGTGGCCAGCCGCGAGGGCTACCGGGTGCTGCCCGGTGGCTTGACCCGGGTCGCCGCGCAAGCCGATGCCGAAGTGGTGTCGATGCAGCGCGGCGGCGCCAGTAAAGACACCTGGGTGCTGGGCGATCGTGCGCCCAGCGGCGAACAATGGAAGGCCCAGCGCAATATTGGCGTGCATGACCTGGTGCGGCGCGATCCATACCTGCCGTCGCGTGTGGTAGAAAACCTGTTCTGGTTTGGCCGTTACTGCGAGCGTTGCGACGACAGCGCCCGTTTGCTGCGCATCATGCTGGCGCGCTATGTCGATGGCGACGACCCGCAAGCCCTGCAGGCAGCGGTGGACCTCGGCGAACGACTGATGCTGTTGCCCGAGGAGGGCGAATTGCCGGAGCGCCTGTTGGCGGCGCTGCTCGGCGATGACTGGCCGTTCAGCCTGCGTTCCAACCTGCAACGCTTGCAGTGGGCTGCTTCACAGGTGCGCGGTAAACTCTCGCGGGAAAACTGGCAGGCATTGGTGGAGTTGCAGCGTGAAGCCATGGAGCTGGAGACCGAAGAGCCGGATTTCGGTGAGTTGCTGGATTTCCTCAACCGTCTGGTGATGTCCCTGGCGGCGCTGTCCGGCTTTGCCCTGGACGACATGACCCGGGACGAAGGCTGGCGTTTCCTGATGATTGGCCGGCGGATCGAGCGCCTGCAATTTCTCAGCGGCAGCCTGGCGGCGTTCCTTCGGGGCGCCGGGGCTTTCGACCAGGCCGGGCTGGAATGGCTGCTGGAACTGGGCAACAGCAGCATCACCTACCGTTCTCGATACCTGGCGGTGGCGCAGCTGCTCCCGGTGCTCGAYCTGTTGTTGCTCGACGAGCAGAACCCTCACGCCGTGTTGTTCCAGTTGAAACTGGTGACCCGCACCCTCAAACGGCTCAATGATGACTTTGGCGTACCGCGTGAAGCAGCGCTGCCGCAATTGGTAGAG
>NZ_JBGCUL010001260.1:0-1144 GCF_054177685.1 Pseudomonas sp. P5_A2_2 | reverse complement strand
TCATTACCCATCAGGCGCTGGGCGCAGTGCACGTTGGTTATCACAGCGGTCCCGCCGACGGGCCGGCACGCACTGCGATTGTCGAGGAGGGTGTCGGGCTGTTTCGCAACGCCGGCCTCGATTCYCAGGCCATGGCGAATTTGCATCAGGCGCGTTGGCAAAAACTGGTCTGGAATATCCCGTACAACGGTCTGTCGGTGTTGCYGGGAGCGAGTACTACACCACTGATGGCTGATGCCGACAGTCGCGAACTGATCAAGGCGCTGATGGCTGAAGTGGTGCAAGGCGCAGTCGCGTGCGGGCACGATGTACCGGCGGGGTATGCCGAGCACCTGTTCATGGTGACCGAAAAAATGCCTGACTACTGGCCGAGYATGTACCACGATTACTTGCACAAGCGACCGCTGGAACTGGCCGCGATCTATGCCCGGCCTTTGGCGGCGGCGAAGGCAGCCGGGTGTGAGATGCCGCGTATCGAGGCCTTGTATCGCAGTTTGAGTTTCATTGATCGACGAAACACCTGAGTCGACCGACCTGAGGGGGAAGGGCATGCCAAAGGCAATTGACGACAAACTGGTGCTGGCGATTTCTTCGCGGGCGCTGTTCGACCTGAGCGAAAGCCACAAGGTTTATCTGTTGAGCGGCGTCGAAGCCTACCGGCAGTATCAGATTGAACACGAAGACGAAATCCTCGAGCCCGGCGATGCTTTTCCGTTGGTGCAGAAACTCCTGAATCTCAACAATAGCCTCGGTCGTGCCCGGGTCGAGGTGATTCTGGTGTCGCGCAACAGCGCCGACACCGGGCTGCGGGTATTCAACTCGATTGACCATTACGGACTGGCAATCTCGCGCGCGGCCTTTGTCGGCGGGCGCAGTCCGTATCCCTACCTCAAGGCCTTTGGCTGCGACCTGTTTCTCTCGACCCACGCCGAAGACGTACGCAATGCACTGGACGCCGGGTTCGCCGCGGCGACCATTCTGTCGGGCGGTGCCAGTCGTGCGGCCAGCGACGAATTGCGCATCGCCTTCGACGGAGACGCGGTGCTGTTTTCCGATGAGTCGGAGCGCATTTATCAGACCGGAGGTCTGGAGGCGTTCCAGGCCAGCGAGCGTGAGGCCGCCCGCGAGCCGTTGCGCGGTGGGC
>NZ_JBGCUL010001259.1:0-1144 GCF_054177685.1 Pseudomonas sp. P5_A2_2 | reverse complement strand
CGGCTACGTCGGGCGCCTGAGCAGCGAAAAGGGCCCGGACCTGTTTCTCGATGCGCTGATCCCGTTGTGTCGGCAGTACCCGCAACTGGACGCGGTGATGCTCGGCGACGGGCCGGAGCGGGAAAGCCTGCAGACGCGTATAGACGAAGCCGGATTGCAGGCGCGCATCACGCTGCCGGGCTACCAGACCGACATGCGCGCCTGGTGGCGGCAACTCGATGCGTTGGTGATCAGCTCGCGCACCGAAGGCACGCCGATGATTCTGCTCGAAGCGATGCAGGCCGGGGTGCCGGTGGTGGCCTTCGGCGTCGGCGGGATTCCCGATGTCTTGCAGGACCGCCACAACGGCCTGCTGGCCGCGCCCACCGACAGCACCGCCCTCGCCCGCCAGATCGGCGCGCTGCTGGATGATCCGGCCCTGGCCGGCGAGATGATCGATAACGCAAAACGTACGCAACGGGATCGCTACGACCTCAAGGTCCTGGCCGAACGCTGGTCGCAGCTTTACATCCGGACTGCACGGGAGGCACGCGCGTGATTGTTCCGCTCTCGATCGTCAGCTTGCTCGGCCTGGTCTGCCTCGGATTGCTGGCCAGCCCTTATCCGTACCTGGCGCCGGGAGCGGTGCTGGGCCTGGTGGGTGTCGCGGTGCTGTACCGCAAGCCGACCTGGGGCCTGCTGGGCATTGTCGCCATCCTGCCTTTCGAGGGCCTGTTCAAGGACAGCGCGTTGTCGGGCTCCAAGTTCCTCGGGGCTTCGCTGGCGCTGATCCTGATGCTGCAACTGGCGATTCACCAACGGTCGGCCGAGCGCCTGCGCAGCAATATCTGGCGTTTGCTGATCGGGTTCATGGTTCTGTACCTGCTCAGCCTGTTGAACACCGACAACATGGACATGTCCCTGGGCCACCTGCGCGAATTGAGCGTCGGCCTGATTCTGTTTGTCATCACCCTGCTGGTCGGGCGTGAGTTGAACCTCGACATGTTCGCCAAACTGGTTGCCATCAGTGTCGCGGTGACCTGCGCCATGGCGATGTTCTCAGCCAAATACCAGGACGAAGGCCGTGCGTCCGGTATGCTCAATGACCCGAACGAATTTGCCCTGATGATCGCCTTCGCCGTGCCCATGGCGCTGTTGCTGGTGG
>NZ_JBGCUL010001258.1:0-1145 GCF_054177685.1 Pseudomonas sp. P5_A2_2 | reverse complement strand
CTTCTGAGTCGATCAGCGTTGTTATTGGAGTGACCACGTGCCATGCCTCACGAGGGCACACCCATGTTTTAGTCTTCAGGAAACCAACGTGGCACGTCCGCAGCCCCAACCGAACCCAGTCCAGCTCCGCTTCATCGAGTTCGAACTCGACGAAGCCAACGCCTGCTTGTCACGCAACGGAGAAGCTGTGGCGTTGGCGCCAACTCCCTTCACACTGCTGTGCGTCCTTGCACGCCAGCCGGGATCGTTGGTGACCAAGGATGCCTTGCTTGATGCCGTGTGGGGGCATCGGTTCGTCAGCGATTCGRTGCTGAAGACGGCCATCAGCGATCTGCGCAAGGTGCTGGGCGACGACCCCAGGCAGCCCCGCTATATCGAGACTGTGTCGAGGCGCGGCTATCGCTTCATCGCCGCGCCCTCCCCTGCACCTTCGATGCCGCCTGCATCCGCGACGGTGCCGGCGGCCGGCGCGCATCCGTCACCGCCATTCATCGGTCGCGCCGACGAAATCTCAAGACTGCAACGGGCATGGGAGCGGGCGGATGGCGGTCAGCGAGCCGTGGTCTGGCTCGCTGGAGAACCGGGGATTGGCAAGACCACGTTAATCGAAAATTTCCTTGCCAGCCTTGGCGGCATCACCTGCGCACGCGGCCATTGCGTGGAGCACTACGGCACCGGCGAACCGTACCTGCCGGTGCTGGAGGCGTTGGCCGATCTGTGCCGCAGTGACCCCACCCTGCCGGCGTTGTTGCGCGACGTGGCGCCAACCTGGCTGCTGCAACTGCCGTGGCTCAGCACCACGGCGGAGCGAGACGCGTTGCGGCGCGAGCTTGCCGGCGTCGGTCCGGACCGCATGCTCCGGGAAATGGGCGAACTGCTGGACCGCTACACGGAGCAGCGACCGCTGTTGCTGGTGACCGAAGACCTGCACTGGAGCGATCGGGCGACGGTCCAGCTCATCAATTATGTGGCGCGGCGACGTAGCAACACGCGGCTGATGTGGCTATCGAGCTTCCGCCTCGCCGAGGTGGTTGCGCTCGATCATCCACTCAGCTCGTTGCGCCACGAACTGCGCCTGCAACGTCTGTGCGAGGAATTGGTGCTCGATCCGTTCTCGGAAACCGAGGTCGCTGACTATGTTGCGC
>NZ_JBGCUL010001257.1:0-1145 GCF_054177685.1 Pseudomonas sp. P5_A2_2 | reverse complement strand
GCATTCTGGAAGAGCGCCGCGCAGAATTTGGCCGGCGTCGGGATTACCTGCTGCCGGCCTTGCGTGAATTGGGCTTCGGCATTGCCGTGGAGCCGGAAGGGGCTTTCTACTTGTACGCCGATATCAGCAAGTTCGGTGGCGATGCCTTCGCGTTCTGTAAACATTTTCTCGAAACCGAACATGTGGCATTCACCCCGGGGCTGGATTTCGGGCGTTATCAGGCCGGGCATCATGTGCGGTTCGCCTATACGCAAAATCTCGAGCGTTTGCAGGAGGCGGTCGAGCGAATTGCCCGTGGGTTGCGGAGCTGGCAAGGCTGATGCGTTTTCATCCTCCCCTTGAAGAAGGGCGCCTGATCCGACGTTACAAGCGTTTTCTTGCCGATATCGAAACCGTTGGCGGCGAATTGCTGACCATTCACTGCCCGAACACTGGCTCGATGCTCAATTGTMAGGTCGCAGGCGGGCAGGTCTGGTTCAGTCGCTCAAACGACCCGAAACGCAAGTTGCCCGGCACCTGGGAGGTCGGTGAAACTCCGCAAGGGCGGCTGTTTTGCGTGAACACCGCCCGCGCCAATGGTTTGATCGAAGAGGCGCTGCGAGCGGGCGTCATCACCGAACTGAACGGTTTTACCGGGCTCAAGCGCGAAGTGGCTTATGGTCAGGAAAACAGTCGTATCGATTTCCGCCTCGATTACCCCGAAGGGCCTGCCTACGTCGAAGTCAAAAGCGTGACCCTGGGCTTCGACGGTACGGCGGTGGCGGCGTTTCCCGATGCGGTCACCCAGCGTGGCGCCAAGCATCTGCGGGAGCTGGTGCATTTGGCCAGGGACGGTATTCGCGCGGTGCAGTTGTACTGTGTTTGCCTGACCGACATCGAGGCCGTGCGCCCGGCGCAGGAAATCGATGCGGCTTATGCTCAGGCCTTGCGTGAGGCTATCGCCTGCGGGGTCGAGGTATTGGCTTACGGTGTGCGGTTGAGCCACGAAGAAATGTTGGTCGACCGGCGTCTGGACGTGTTACCGGGTGGTTAAAGGCTGATCCAGATCCCCTGTTCATCCTCGCGGCAGGCCACGCCGGTCAAGGCTTGCCCCGCGCAAGGGCCGGCGACGCATTCACCGTCTTCGATCAGGAACAGTGCGCCAT
>NZ_JBGCUL010001256.1:0-1146 GCF_054177685.1 Pseudomonas sp. P5_A2_2 | reverse complement strand
GCCTGACACACCGCTATCGCGAGCAGGCTCGCTCCTACAGGTAAATGCATCACGGCTTCACCTTGCGCCCGACCATATGCTGCAAATACCCCACCAGCATTTGCAGATCCCCATCCGGTAACACCTCGGCCGAGAACCCGGGCATCYTCGCCTGCGGCCACTGGCGCAAACTCTGTGGATCGCGAATGTAGCGCTTGAGGAAGTCCGCGCCGAAGTACTCGGTCGGGTTGTACGGAATATTCAGGTCCGGCCCGAATTGCGCGTCCCCGGCGCCGTTGAGTCGATGGCAGGCCAGGCAATTCTTCTGGAACAACGCAAAGCCCTTGTTCACCGGATCATCCGCCTTCAACGCCGGATCGGGCAGCAGGGCAGGGAAGCGCTCGGCCACGGGCGCCAGGCGTTTGATGCTCGCCACTTGGAACGGCCATTGTTCGGGGCTGATGTTGCCGGCCTGCGGGTTGCTCCAGACCAGATAGAACGGTCCGGCGCCCGGCTTGCCTTCCGATAGCGGTGGCCAGGGCTTGGCCGGGTCTTCAATTGCCAGCCACGCCTGTGCACCCTGGGTATTGAGCAGAGGCGCCGCGGCCATTTCGGCGGCAAAGCCATCCAGGGCCACGGCTTGCAGGTGGTCCTCAGGCTTGATGCCGTTCAGCAGCGCGGACAATGGCACGGCGCGGTAACTCATGTCCCGCTTGTAGGAGACGTCGTTGCTGATGTTGATGGTTTGAACCTGAGGATGCTTGAGCAATTGCTCGGTCTGCCAGGTGCGACTGTTCGCGCCCAGCTCCAGGTTCAGCTGTGCGGCATACAGGGGCGACCCGAACAGCAGGGCCCCGAGCAGAGTGAGCATTTTCAAGTGATCGCCGTCCATGTCGTGCAAGTGCCGCAAAGATTGGCACAGCCACGCTGGCCCGGCTAGCGGGCCAGTCACATTTTGATGGTGGCCATTCAAAACTGTGGTGCCGAATCTTTTAGACGCGACTAGCCGATCACCTTGGTCAGGTTCGGCAATATCAACAACAGCGTGGTGGCGAAAAGGATGAGCCCGGCTTGACGTACTTTCGATTGTTTGAACATGGCTTGACCGCCTTTTTTGTTATTTCCTGATGCCTGCCTGCATATCTCCATGTCTGCATATCTCCATGT
>NZ_JBGCUL010001255.1:0-1146 GCF_054177685.1 Pseudomonas sp. P5_A2_2 | reverse complement strand
GCGTTGCAGGCCTTGGAAAGGGAACAACCATTCCCAGCGGCMTACGCCTTGCCTGGCCAGCTTTAAGGCGACAACGCGGCGGGGAAACTAATTGAGAACGCCCCCTTGAAAAGGAACGTCATGGAGGACGCCTGATGCCATCAATTGCACAGTTCTTTTTACTGCTCACCCTGCTCGGCCCCCTGCCCCAGGCGCTCGCCACCACCGTTCACCGCTGCGAGGCGGCCAATGGGCGCATTACCTTCACCACGCTGAGCTGTGCCACGGGAGAAAGCGTTTCACTTCAGGACGTCCGCGCCTTTACACCCGGCAGCGCGATGATGCTTATGCCGCAAGCCGAACCCCGTGAAACACCAGGAATGAAAATCAAAAGGAAAGAGCCGACCGTAGTCGGTCAGGCGCAGGACAAGTGTGGAAACCTGATCAGTGCCAGGGAGCGCCGCGAAGCGATCATCAATCGGCGAGTGGTTGCCGGCATGAGCCAGCAAGACGTCGAAAGCGCCCTCGGCAAGCCGGACAAGATCAATATTCGCAATTCAGCCACGAGCTACCGTTACGACACCCGGAGGGGTCGCAGCGCAAACGTGGAGTTCGACGAGAGAGGATGCACGAAAGGAAAAGCCAAATCCCGGACGGCAAAAAGCCCGCATTAAATGCGGGCTTTCTGTTGTATGGTGCACTCGACAGGATTCGAACCTGTGACCGCTCGGTTCGTAGCCGAGTACTCTATCCAGCTGAGCTACGAGTGCATTTGTTGCCGCGCATTATAGGCCGTCTAATCTCTATGTCAAGCACTTTTTCTAGTAATTTCAACAACTTACCGAAGAAGCCAGATTACAACGTACTACGCAAATAATGGCGGAGAACGGGGGATTCGAACCCCCGACACCCTTTTGAGGTGTACTCCCTTAGCAGGGGAGCGCCTTCGGCCACTCGGCCAGCTCTCCGCAACACGGGGCGTATATTAACCAGCTTCTTCCCCGTTTGCAAACATAAAAAACGATAAAAATTAATGGCTTGGTTCTTCGTCCTTCTCTTTCTTGATACGCAGGTAAATTTCCTCCCGGTGAACCGCCACCTCTTTGGGGGCATTAACACCGATGCGCACTTGATTTCCTTTTACGCCGAGCACGGTCACGGTGATTT
>NZ_JBGCUL010000053.1:0-13108 GCF_054177685.1 Pseudomonas sp. P5_A2_2 | reverse complement strand
GATTCATACCCTGCACCTCCAGCAATTGCTCACTCGAAGCACCGGCCTTGGCAACAAACCGCGGCGCCAGGCGCTCGTTGACCGCCAGCATCACCGCATCGGCCACGGAGGCCTGATCGGCGCCTTGCACGCTGCCTGCCTCTTTTTTATCCCCCAGCCACAATTGCCACTTGGCTTGCCACTGCCCGCCCTCCTCCTTGGCGTGTACCGTGAGCAAGGCGTCGGCGTTGTAGCGTTCCGATGCCGCAAGCAAAGGCGCGGGATCTGCGCCTTCCAGATTCGGCGCGGTCGCAACGATCTGTTCGTTCAGGTCCGCCAATGGCAAGCGCAATGGCAAACCACGGTGTTGAGCAGCCCGACGCAACGGCACCGCGCTGGCCTGACCGTCGCCCACCAGGCTTGTACCCTCGGTGGAATCATTCAACCACCAGCCGAGGATCGACGGCCGATTGGCCCCCCACATCGCCAGGCCGGCGCGGCGCAAGGCCTGCTCGGTGGTGCCCGGATCGAAATCGACTTTCAGGACTTCCGGCGGCCCGGCATCAAAGCCGTATTGGCTGATGATCTGTTGCGGGTCTTTGCGAATCGCCGCCAGYCCCGGATTTTGAGCGGCCTTGGGGTCGCCGGTCAGGCGCAACACCAATGTGTCCAACGCACGTTGGGTCGCCTGGTCGCGCTCCTCGGGCGATTGGCCACTCACCGGCTCGCGCACCTGGTAAAGGCCTTTGACGGTTTCGGCATGACTGACCAGGCTGACCACTGACAAACAACTCACAAGCAAGAATTTACAAAAACGCATGGAAGATTCCTGACGACAAGAGCGGCTGGAACAGACCGCATGAAAGCGATCGAGCAAGACTGTGACCATTGCCCGACGCAAAACATTCACACGTTCTGGGTAAGTTTTCGCACTGTCATAACGATAGACGGTTAATCGCAATACCTTATACAGCCATGCAGGATGCCACCGACACCGTGCATCAACGGTTTTTTTTGAACGGATATGGCCCTGCTGTCGGCCTGAGGATGGCCGCTGCGGCTCAAGCCTGATAAAATCGCGCGCCTTCGCAGACCGGCAACAGCCGGGTAGTGTCCGAATAGCGCGCATGGTTCTCGCCTACGCAGTTTCGGCGCTCCCGACGGACTCGGTCGTTACCCAGAAATCCCCCCCTAAAGGCCTGGATCATGAGCAAGCAACCCTCCCTGAGCTACAAAGACGCCGGTGTAGACATCGACGCCGGCGAAGCATTGGTCGAACGCATCAAGAGCGTCGCCAAGCGCACTGCGCGCCCGGAAGTCATGGGCGGCCTGGGCGGTTTCGGCGCCCTCTGCGAAATCCCGGCCGGCTACAAGCAGCCGGTGCTGGTTTCCGGTACTGACGGCGTCGGCACCAAACTGCGCCTGGCCCTGAACCTGAACAAGCACGACAGCATCGGCATCGACCTGGTTGCCATGTGCGTCAACGACCTGGTGGTGTGCGGCGCCGAGCCGCTGTTCTTCCTCGACTACTACGCCACCGGCAAACTGAACGTCGACACCGCCGCCCAGGTTGTGACCGGCATCGGCGCTGGCTGCGAACTGTCGGGTTGCTCCCTGGTCGGCGGCGAAACTGCTGAAATGCCGGGCATGTACGAAGGCGAAGACTACGACCTGGCCGGTTTCTGCGTCGGCGTCGTGGAAAAATCCGAAATCATCGACGGCTCCAAGGTTGCTGCCGGCGATGCCCTGCTCGCCCTGCCGTCTTCCGGCCCGCACTCCAACGGCTACTCGCTGATCCGCAAGATCATCGAAGTGTCCGGCGCCGACATCGAGAACATCCAGCTCGACGGCAAGCCGCTGACCGACCTGCTGATGGCCCCGACCCGTATCTACGTGAAGCCGCTGCTCAAGCTGATCAAGGAAACCGGCGCTGTCAAAGCCATGGCCCACATCACCGGTGGCGGCCTGCTGGACAACATTCCGCGCGTTCTGCCAAAAGGCGCGCAAGCCGTGGTTGACGTGGCCAGCTGGAACCGCCCGGCAGTGTTCGACTGGCTGCAAGAGAAAGGCAACGTTGACGAGAACGAAATGCACCGCGTGCTGAACTGCGGCGTGGGCATGGTTATCTGCGTTGGCCAGGAGCACGTTGAGGCCGCCCTGAACGTTCTGCGCGAAGCGGGCGAGCAGCCTTGGGTCATCGGCCAGATCGCCACCGCTGCCGAAGGCGCGGCTCAGGTCGAACTGAAGAACCTTAAGGCGCACTAATGCCTAAAACCTGTGATGTGGTGGTGCTGTTGTCCGGCACCGGCAGTAACTTGCAGGCCTTGATCGACAGCACGCGGACCGACGACAGCCCGGTCCGCATCGCTGCGGTGATTTCCAACCGCGCCGACGCCTACGGCCTGCAACGCGCCAGGGACGCGGGTATTGACACCCGCACCCTGGATCACAAGGCTTTCGAAGGTCGCGAGGCCTTCGACGCCGCGCTGATCGAACTGATCGACGCCTTCAATCCCGAACTCGTGGTACTGGCCGGATTCATGCGCATTCTCAGCGCTGGCTTCGTACGCCACTATCAGGGTCGCCTGCTCAATATCCATCCTTCGCTRCTACCCAAATACAAAGGGTTACACACTCATCAGCGCGCACTGGAGGCCGGCGACACCGAGCACGGCTGCTCCGTGCACTTCGTCACTGAGGAACTCGATGGTGGACCACTGGTCGTACAGGCTGTAATACCGGTAGAGTTACAGGATTCGCCGCAGAGTCTGGCGCAGCGGGTCCATGTTCAGGAACACCTGATCTACCCGATGGCCGTACGCTGGTTTGCCGAAGGCCGTCTGGCCCTCGACGAGCAAGGTGCTTTACTGGATGGACAGCTACTCGCGGCCAGTGGCCACTTGATTCGAAACTAGGAGATTTTATGCGTCGCGCCCTGCTCTTCGCTTGCGCTCTGCTCGCCTTGCCCTTCGCCCAGGCGGCAGACCTTCAACCCTTCTCCGCCAGCTACACCGCCGACTGGAAACAGTTGCCCATGAGTGGCACTGCCGAGCGCAGCCTCGAAAAAACCGGCGACGGCAAATGGAAACTGAGTTTCAAGGCGTCGATGATGATCGCCAGCCTGTCCGAGGAAAGCACGCTGACCCCGGACAAGGACACGCTACTTCCAGAGTCGTACCACTTTGAACGTGGCGGTTTGGGCAAGGCCAAGAAATCGGATCTGGATTTCGACTGGAACACCAAAGTGATCACCGGCACCGATCGCGGCGACGCAGTCAAGGTTGCGCTGAACCGCGGCATGCTCGACAAATCCACCTACCAATTGGCCTTGCAGCAAGACGTTGCCGCGGGCAAGAAAAGCATGAGTTATCAGGTGGTCGACGGCAATGAAGTCGACACCTATGACTTCCGCGTTCTGGGCGCTGAAAAGGTCGACACCAAGGCCGGCAAGATCGATGCGATCAAGGTTGAACGTGTACGCGACCCGACACAAAACAAACGCATCACTGTGATGTGGTTCGCCAAGGATTGGGATTACCTGCTGGTTCGCCTCCAACAAGTCGAAACCGACGGCAAGGAGTACAACATCATGCTCCTGGACGGCACGGTCAACGGCAAGGCAGTCAAAGGCAGCTGATCCGGATCGAAACCATGAAGCCCCGCAATCGCGGGGCTTTTTTGTGGGCTCGAAAATTGGAACACCCGACAAGCGCGATGGCTCTATACCTTCAAGGTCTTTTTTGATCGAATGAGTTTTCCTGATACCTGCGAGGTTTCCCATGACCGTTACTGTCAACACCGTTTCTGCCGAAGGCTTTCGCCACACCGTCCAGATCGATGACCATGAACTCTTCGCCGACGTGCCCGTCACGGCGGGTGGTGAAGGCTCGGCACCGGAGCCGCACGATTATTTCGATGCAGCGCTGGGTGCCTGCAAAGCCCTGACCCTGAAGCTGTATGCCAAAAAGAAGAACATCCCTTTGACCGGTGTCGGTGTGGAGGTCAAGCGCGACAACAGTCAGGAACAGAAAGGCCAATACGCGCTGCACGTCAAACTGACCCTCAAGGGCGTACTCACCGACGCCCAGCGCGAAGAACTGCATCGCRTGGCCGATCGCTGCCCGATCCACAAGCTGATGACCACGTCTGAAGTGAGCATCGAGACGCATTTGTCCGAAGGCGCGTTCAGCCAATAGCGGCAAGGGCTGCGCAAGCGGGTTATGCTCGAACGCATCACCCGCTCAGCCTGGAACGCACCATGAACACTCCGCTCGTGATCCGCCCCCGCCCCGAAGATGTCGAAGGCCAGCCGATTCTCCGCCCGTTGCCATCGGCCAAGTGCCGCAACGTCGGGCCATTCGTGTTTTTCGACCACATGCTGGAAACCCGTTATCCACCGGGCAAAGGCATGAACATCCGCCAGCATCCGCACATTGGCCTGTCTACCCTCACCTACTTGTTCCAGGGGCAAATCCAGCACAAGGACAGCCTCGGTTCCGATCAAGTGGTCGGGACTGGCGATGTCAGCTGGATGACGGCCGGCAGCGCCATCGCCCACGTAGAACGCACGCCTGAGGCCCTGAAACAAAGCGGCTTCACGATGCACGGCTTGCAAATCTGGCTGGCTTCGCCCAAGGATAAAGAACAAGGTCCTGGGCACTACAGCCACCATCCGGCGTCCACATTGCCGGTCAGCGAAAACCTGGGAGTGAAGATTCGCATGATTGCCGGGGCGGGCTTTTGCCTGGAATCACCAGTGCCGGTGCTTTCGCCTACGCTGTACGCGGAACTGCACCTGCAAACGGCGACGACATTACTGATCCCCACCGAGCATGAAGAACGTGCGCTGTATGTGTTGAGCGGCGAAGTGCAACTGGATGGCGAGCCGCTGGAGCCGCATTCACTGGTGGTACTGCCTGCCGGGGAAGAGATGACGCTGTTTGCTGAAAGCGACAGTCACGCCGTGTTGTTTGGCGGTGCTCCGCTGGACGGGCCACGGCGGATCAACTGGAATTTTGTCGCGAGCGATCCGGCTGCAATTGATGAAGCTCGCCGGCGCTGGGCAGCCGGGGACTGGCCGACGGTGCCGGGGGAAAGCGAGCGGATCGAACTGCCTTAGGCTTAGCGTCGTTCATTCAATTGCCATCGCGAGCAAGCTCGCTCCCACAGTTGACCGAGTCGACTGCAAGAACTGCGTACGACACCATTCCCCTGTGGGAGCGAGCTTGCTCCGGGCGGCGCTCCGACGATGAGGCCGGCACTTACACCGGCCAAGCGTTAACTGAAAACCGCAGTCAGCCCTCGAACACTTCATCCAGCAAGTTATGCATCGACGTGAACGCGCGGGCCGCGACCTTCGCGTCATACATCATCATGCCCGGCACCTTGGCGTGCGGGTCGGTGAACGAGTGGAACGCACCGCCATAGCTCAGCAACTGCCAGTCCACACCCGCCGCGTTCATTTCATCTTCGAATGCCGGCAATTGCTCTTTCGGCACCAATGGATCGGAAGCACCGTGCAGCACCAGGACCTTACCCTTGATGTTTTTCGCATCGGCCGGATTCGGTGTGTCCAGCGTGCCGTGGAACGATACCGCGGCCTTCACCGGCGCGCCGGTACGGGCGAGCTCCAAGGCGCAGCAGCCACCGAAGCAGAAACCGAAAGTGGCCAGTTTCGAAGTATCGACAGCCACTTCACCCTGACTCTGCAGCTGCTCGAACGCCACCTGCATGCGCTTGCGCAGCAATGGGCGGTCATTCTTCAACGGCATCATGGCCGCGCCGGCCTCGTCATTGTTCGTCGGTCGAACCGATTGACCGTAAAGGTCTGCGATCAACACCACATACCCCTTGGAGGCCACCGATTTGGCGATCTCCTCGGCACCGGCGCTGACGCCCATCCAGTTCGGCGCCATCAACAAACCCGGACGCGGGCCTTTAAGGTCGGCATCGAAGGCCAGACGGCTTTCGTAAGCCTGGCCATCGATCTGGTAGGCAACGGAACGTACTGTGATTTGGCTCATTTCTGACTCCTGATTGTTGAACACCAGAATGAAAAAACCCGCCGAAGCGGGTTTTTCTGCAACACGGTTAAGCCGACAGTTCAACCAATAGCTTGTTCAGACGGCGCACATAGGCCGCCGGATCTTTCAAACTGTCGCCGGCCGCCAGGGCCGCCTGATCGAAGAGGATGTGCGACAGGTCGCCGAAGCGCTCGTCACTCTGCTCGTTGTCGAGCTTCTCGATCAGCGGGTGAGCCGGGTTGAATTCGAAGATCGGCTTCGAATCCGGAACCTTCTGGCCGCTGGCTTCCAGGATCTGGCGCATCTGCAAGCCCAGGTCCTGCTCGCCGATGGCCAGGATCGCCGGCGAGTCGGTCAGGCGATGGGACACCCGAACTTCCGCAACGGACTCGCCCAGGGCGGTCTTCAGACGCTCGACCAGACCTTCTTTCGCCTTGGCGACTTCTTGCGCAGCCTTCTTGTCCTCTTCCGAGTCCAGGTTGCCGAGGTCCAGGTCACCGCGCGCCACGTCGACAAAGCTCTTGCCGTCGAAATCGCTGAGGTAGCTCATCAGCCACTCGTCGATGCGGTCGGTCAACAGCAGCACTTCGATGCCTTTCTTGCGGAAGACTTCCAGGTGCGGGCTGTTTTTGACCTGCGCGTAGGTTTCGCCGGTCAGGTAGTAGATCTTGTCCTGTCCTTCCTTGGCGCGCGCGAGGTATTCGGCCAGGCCAACAACCTGCTCGCCATCGTCGCCATGGGTCGATGCGAAACGCAGCAGGCCGGCGATTTTTTCCTTGTTGGCGAAATCTTCTGCCGGGCCTTCTTTCATGACCTGACCGAAGTTTTTCCAGAAGCCTTTGTATTGCTCTGGCTCGTTCTTCGCCAGTTTTTCCAGCATGTCCAGAACGCGCTTGGTCAGTGCCGACTTCATGGAATCGATGATCGGGTCTTTCTGCAGGATTTCCCGCGACACGTTCAGCGACAGGTCGTTGGAGTCGACCACGCCTTTGATGAAGCGCAGGTACAGCGGCAGGAAGGACTCGGCCTGATCCATGACGAACACACGCTGCACGTACAGCTTCAGGCCTTTCGGCGCTTCACGCTGGTACAGATCGAACGGAGCGCGGCTCGGCACGTACAGCAGCGAGCTGTATTCCAGCTTGCCTTCGACCTTGTTGTGGCTCCAGCTCAACGGGTTTTCGAAATCGTGAGCGATGTGCTTGTAGAACTCCTGGTACTCCTCGTCCTTGATCTCGGTACGCGGACGGGTCCACAGGGCGCTGGCGCGGTTGACGGTCTCCCATTCAACGGACGGCTTCTCTTCGCCTTCGGCAGCGGCCACTTCTTTCGGCAGCTCGATCGGCAAGGCGATGTGGTCGGAGTACTTCTTGATGATGTTGCGCAGGCGCCAGCCATCGGCGAACTCGTCTTCACCGGATTTCAGGTGCAGGACGATGCGAGTGCCGCGTTCAGCCTTGTCGATGGTCGCAACTTCGAAGTCACCCTCGCCCTTGGACGACCAGTGCACGCCTTCGCTGGCAGCGCTGCCGGCACGACGACTGAATACATCGACTTTGTCGGCGACGATGAATGCGGAGTAGAAACCGACACCGAACTGGCCGATCAGGTGCGAGTCTTTCTTCTGGTCGCCGGTCAGGTGCTTCATGAAATCGGCGGTGCCGGACTTGGCGATGGTGCCCAGGTGGGTGATCGCATCTTCGCGGCTCATGCCGATACCGTTGTCTTCGAGGGTGACGGTTTTAGCGTCCTTGTCGAAGCTCACGCGGATTTTAAGTTCKGCGCCACCTTCCAGCAGCTCTGGCTTGGCCAGGGCTTCGAAACGTAACTTGTCGACAGCGTCAGAGGCGTTCGAGATCAATTCGCGAAGGAAAATTTCCTTGTTGGAATACAGCGAATGGATCATGAGATGCAGCAGTTGCTTCACCTCGGTCTGGAAGCCCAGGGTTTCCTTTTGAGTTTCCACACTCATGGTCATCAAACTCCAATCAGATGGCTTAAGCCGCAACCTTGAGGTTCGACGGCGGGTTGTCCTCAGAGTTTGGGGCTCTGTTCAGGATTTCAAGGGCTCTTCGAGTTTGAAATGTGCGCGGGCCGTGGCAATGGGTTCGGCCTCAGTGCTTTGCCAGGCGGTAATCGCCACGTTGGCGACCCGGCGGCCCTGACGGCAAACCTGGCATCGGGCCCAGGTATCGCGAAACTGCCCGGTGCGCAGGTAATCCAGGGAGAAGTCGATGATCTTCGGCACGCCGGGCGTTCCGGTAAGCACCAACAGGTGCAGCGCCGCGGCCAGCTCCATGAACCCGGCGATCACACCGCCATGAATCGCCGGTAACAAAGGGTTACCAATGTTGTCCTTGTTCGCTGGCAGCTTGAACAGCAGCTCATCTCCCACCCGTGAACATTCGACGCCGATCAGCCGGGCATAGGGAATCAAATCCAGCAGCAAGGCGTAATCGCCCTGCTCATGGGCCTTTTGCAATTGGTCCTTCAGAGAATCGCTCATTGCGCACCTCCGGCAACCACGCCACCAAAGCCCTTGGCACCCTTGATGCCCTTGCCCATGCGCATGAAAGTGCCCACCACATGGGCAATGGGTTGCCCGGGGTCGTCCTGATAGGCGAAGCCACGGGCAAAAATCACGTCGGTGGTGACCCGATAGCACTGGGCAAAGCCGTAGACATCCTTATGGGGCTCGGCGGCGTGCATGTAGTCGATGCGCAGGTCGAGGGTCGGACAGACCTCGAACTCCGGGAGTACGCAGAGCGTCGCCATGCCACAGGCCGTGTCCATCAGCGAGGTCAGCGCCCCGCCATGAATCACCCCGGTTTCAGGATTGCCGACGATCTGCAGGCTGTACGGCAGCACAATCGTCAGCCCTTCGCTGCTGGCGCTGTGAACGCTTAGTCCAAGTACCTGACAATGTCGCAGCGCCGACAGAAAGCGCGTCGCACGCTCAAAAACGGGGTTTTCAGCCATTTGATAAAAACTCTTGTTTAAATCCGTACAGTGCAGTGGCGGTCCGGGTAAAAGTTCCGCATTAGAACAAACTTATATATCTGAAAGAATTGAGGAACTTAACGCTGATACTTGGGTTCTTAAGGCCAGTAGATGCTTTTCATCAGGAGAAACACCCCATGCGTAAGACTTTAGCTATTGCCTTGATGCTGACCGCTTCCCTCGGTCTCGCTGCCTGCGATAAAAAATCCGAGGACAAAGCTCAAGATGCTAACCAACATGCTGAGCAAGCCCAGCAAAAAATGAACGAAGCTCAGGATAAAGTGAACGACGCGGCGAAAGAAAACGCCGAAGCCGCCAAAAATCAGACTGAATCGAACGCCGAAGCGCCAAAAGAGGCCGCTCCAGCCGCTCCGCAAGCGCCTAAGTACTAATCCGCTTTTTTGCGTGATGAAAGAAAACCCGCCAAGTGCGGGTTTTCTTTTGTCTTCAGAAAAGCGCTTAGAGCAAAAACGTTCGAAAAGTCGGACTAATCATCAACAACAAAGAACAGATTAATCCCACCAGCCAAACCAGACTGCTTTGCCAGACCAGCTCTTTCCAGTAACACACTGGATAGCCAGCGCGGGCGCCCGATCAGGCAGCCTCTTTATTCATCTCGGACAATGGCGCCTCTGTAGGGGTATAGACCATCACATCGAGAACGTCGGAGTGAAACTCGCGGCGATACAATACGAAGACCACGCCGGCACTCATCAACATGAACAGCCATGGACTAACGAACCAGGCCAGCATGGTCATGCCGAAGTAATAAGAGCGCAGGCCAAAGTTGAACTGGTTGGCGGCCATGGAGATGACACGGGCGGCACGGGCGGCAAAGGCCTTGCGCTCCTGCTCGGACACATGGCGTTCACCGACCATCGGCGCCGACCCCACCAGTATCGCTGCAAAGTTGTACTGGCGCATGCACCAGCTGAACGTGAAGAACGCATAGACAAACACCAGCGCCAGGCACAGCAACTTGATTTCCGACATGCCCTGGGAAGCCTGCTGCACCATCGGGATATCCGCCAGCAACGATACCGCCCGCTCCGAAGCCCCCAACACCGTGAGAATACCGGCCAGGATAATCAACGTACTCGAGGCGAAGAACGAAGCGTTGCGCTCCAGATTGCCGATCACGCTGGCATCGGCGATGCGGTTGTCGCGCAACAGCATGCGGCGCATCCAGTCTTCGCGATAAAGATGCAGAACACTGGCCAGGCACGCCGTATCACGGCCCTTCCATGTGGCATAGCGGGTGTAACCGCCCCAGCAGATAACGAACCAGATAGCGGCAAGAATGTGGATCAGGTTGGCTTGGATGAACGACATGCAGGTCCTTGTGATTTAAATGCGGATTACACAGACCCTGTGGGAGCGAGCTTGCTCCGGGCGGCGTTCCGACGATGGCGGCGGGTCAGCCGACATCAATATTGAATGTACTGCCCCCATCGCGAGCAAGCTCGCTCCCACAAAGGGTTTTGCAGTGTTTCGACGTTAGTCTAAGAAAAAAGACACTGCCTGATGCCCATAAAAAATGCCCCGTATCGATTGATACGGGGCATTTCTGTTTCTGCTCAAAACCCGCTTGTGGCGGGCCGTGAAGCGACTTAAGCCAAGGCTTCGGCGCGCTTGCCCAGCAGGCGATCGCAAACCACTGCGACGACCAGCGTCATCACCGACGGCACCAGCCAGGCCAGGCCCTGCTCGCTCAGCGGCAGGTGGGCCATTTGCGTCGGCATCCAGTCCGCCAGGCCTGCACCCTTGAGGGCGTCGATCAGGCCGAAGATGAACGACACCAGCATGACCGGGCCGAGGATACGACCCTGCTCATGCCAGAAGTCCTTGCAGAAGCTCAACGCCACCAGAACGATGCACGGCGGGTAGATCGCGGTCAGTACCGGGATCGAGAACGCAATCAGCTTGGTCAGGCCCAGGTTGGACACCAGCAGGGAGAATGCAGCAAGGATGATGACCAGCGTCTTGTAGGACAGTGGCAGCAMTTGGCTGAAGTACTCGGCGCAGGCACAGGTCAGGCCGACCGCGGTCACCAGGCACGCCAGTGAGATCAGCACGGCAAGGAAACCACTACCTAGCGATCCGAAGGTGTGCTGCACGTAAGCATGCAATACCGCCGCGCCATTGGTAGCGCCAGCGGCCACTTCATGGCTGCCCGAACCGAGACGGAACAGGCTGACGTAAACCAGCGCCAGACCCACACCGGCAATCAGGCCGGCAATGATCGCGTAACGGGTGATCAGTGCGGGCGACTCGACACCGCGGGAACGGATGGCGTTGACGATGAYGATGCCGAACACCAGGGCGCCCAGGGTATCCATGGTCAGGTAACCATTGATGAAGCCTTGGGAAAACGGTGCAGCCACGTATTCAGGGGTTGCTTGACCAATGTCACCGGCCGGCAAGGCGAATGCTGCGATGCCGAGAACGGCCAGGGCGATAATCTTCAGCGGCGCGAGGAAGCGCCCTACCGTATCCAGCAAACGGCCCGGATACAACGAGATGAAGAACACCAGCAGAAAGTACACCGAGCTGTACAGGAACAACGCCAGCGGGCTCTCGCCGGTCAGCGGCGCCAGGCCCACTTCGAACGATACCGTGGCGGTACGTGGCGTCGCGAACAGTGGCCCTACGGCCAGATAGCAGGCAGCCGCCAACAGGCCGCCAGCCACTTTACCGATCGGGCTGCTCAATGCATCCATTGCCCCACCGACTTTGGCCAGCGCAACAACGGTGATCACCGGCAGACCGACCGCGGTGACCAGAAAGCCCAGCGCCGCCATCCAGACATTGGGCCCGGACTGCAAACCGACGATAGGCGGGAAGATGATGTTGCCAGCCCCGACGAACAGGGCAAACGTCATAAAACCAAGTGCCAGGATGTCCTGGCCTTTCAACACTTTCATTAAGGAAATACCACACTACTGAATCGGAATTTAGAGAGGGATTTCCCTATGGGTGAGGGAAATGCTGTCGGTCCGTATAAGACCAACCCTTTTAGCGCGTTGCCGCCTTGTGGGCCGCGGACGCAAAAATGGCGAGTAGCCTAACGAATTTGGACGAGAAACGCACTGTTAGAGGGCGAACATTCCGATCTACGACACTTCCATGTCGCGTTTCTGCATGTAAATGGGTGGGGCCTGTAAGTCCGTCATCGCGAGCAAGCTCGCTCCCACAATAGATCTCGAGTGTTCACAAATCCTGTGGGAGCGAGCTTGCTCGCGATGAGGCCCTGCCAAACAACACACAAATCCCGGAAACGACAAAGGCCACCCTAAGGTGGCCTTTGTTTGGTGAAGCGTCAGTCAAGCGCGAGGCTTACTTGACAGCCCAACCAGTCAGCTCGGCCAGGGCCTTGCCGATGTCTGCCAGCGAACGCACGGTTTTAACGCCTGCGTCTTGCAGAGCAGCGAATTTCTCGTCTGCAGTGCCTTTGCCGCCAGAGATGATTGCGCCAGCATGGCCCATGCGCTTGCCCGGAGGAGCAGTCACACCAGCGATGTAGGAAACAACCGGCTTGGTCACGTGTGCCTTGATGTAGGCAGCCGCTTCTTCTTCAGCCGAACCGCCGATCTCACCGATCATCACGATCGCTTCGGTCTTCGGGTCTTCCTGGAACAGCTTCAGGATGTCGATGAAGTTCGAACCCGGGATCGGGTCACCACCGATGCCGACGCAAGTCGACTGACCGAAACCGGCGTCAGTAGTCTGCTTCACAGCTTCGTAGGTCAGGGTGCCGGAACGGGAAACGATACCGACCTTGCCTGGCAAGTGAATGTGACCTGGCATGATGCCGATCTTGCACTCGCCTGGGGTGATCACGCCTGGGCAGTTAGGGCCGATCAGGGTAACACCCAGCTCGTCGCACTTAACTTTAGCGTCCAGCATGTCCAGGGTAGGAATGCCTTCGGTGATGCAGACGATCAGCTTGATGCCGCCGAAAGCCGCTTCCAGGATCGAGTCTTTGCAGAAAGGAGCCGGAACGTAGATCACGCTGGCGGTAGCGCCAGTGGCCGCTACTGCGTCTTTAACGGTGTTGAACACTGGCAGACCCAGGTGCTCGGTGCCGCCTTTGCCTGGAGTTACGC
>NZ_JBGCUL010001254.1:0-1146 GCF_054177685.1 Pseudomonas sp. P5_A2_2 | reverse complement strand
AATTGCAGGGGCAGCTGTCAATCCCCGGGCAAGTGGTGTGCAGCAAGATCGGCATTGAAGGGGTGCCGATCTACAACGTCGAAAACGCTTGCGCCTCGGGCAGTACCGCTGTTCATCTGGCGGTGCAGAGCCTGCGCGCCGGCGCCACCGACGTGGTGCTGGCCTTGGGCGCCGAGAAGATGGTCGTACCCGACAAGATGAAAACCCTTTCCCTGTTCGAGGCTGGCTGGGACGTCTCCACCGCCGAGGAGAACTACGCGACGCTAGTGAGGATGGGGGAGGGCATCGTCGTTCCGGCGGGCTCCGAGTCCGATCGGCCGTACAGCAAGTTCATGGCCATCTACGCGGCCATGTGCCGTTGGCACATGAAGACCTACGGCACCACCCAGCGCCAGATCGCCGCGGTGTGCGCCAAGAACCACAATCACTCGGTGCACAACCCCTATTCACAGTTTCGCAAGCCTTTCACCATCGAAGAGGTGCTGGCCGCGCCGCCCATTACCTATCCGATCACCCTGCCGATGTGCGCACCGATGACCGACGGCGCTGCAGCCGCGATCATCTGCACCGAGGCGGGCCTGAAGCGCATAGGTGCCGACCCCAAACGTTGCGTGCGGATCGCCGCCAGCGTGATTCGCAGTTTCACCCTGCGCGACCTGGCCGAACCTGAGAAGCATGTCAGTCACCTGGCCGCGCTTCAGGCCTACGAGATCGCCGGGCTAGGTCCGCAGGACATGCATGTCGCCGAGGTCCATGACGCTTCCGCGATGGGCGAGATCATTCAATCGGAAAATCTCGGCCTGGCGCCCCTGGGGCAAGGCGGGATCTGTGCCGAGCGTGGTGATTTCACCGTGGGCGGTCGGATACCGATCAATCCCTCTGGCGGTCTGGAATCCAAAGGTCACCCGCTCGGCGCAACGGGCATTGGCCAGTTGTTCGAGCTGACCACCCAACTGCGGGGCGAGGCAGGGGCTCGCCAGGTCCAAGGCGCACGCCATGCGATCCAGGAAAACGGAGGGGGACTGATCGGCATCGAAGAAGGCGCTGTGGCTGTCCATATTCTGAGTCGTTAGGAGAACCCGTCATGTCTACCCATCAGTGCAACGAAAACCTCATGACACTCACCGATCCGGGGCAGTTTCGACG
>NZ_JBGCUL010001253.1:0-1146 GCF_054177685.1 Pseudomonas sp. P5_A2_2 | reverse complement strand
CAATAACGCAGTCACGACGTTGCTTGTGGCCATGGTCGGTGACGTGGACGGTTTTACCCGACCGCTCCGTCATGAATCCGGATTCCTCTCCGCCACGTTCGTCGTAATAACGGATGAGTGCTTTACACAGCCTGGGCTCGAATATACGGGGAATCACCAGGACGGGGGCGTGAGGAGTGGCGGCATGTGGCGCAGCCAGTGCGGGTAATCTATCCAGAAAGCGCATTAACGAGGGTATATGGTTATCGACCGGTGCCTCTATCGGGACGATGGCCAGGACACGCAGCGCAGGATCGAGCACATAGGTCATTTGCCTGAGGCTGCCGTCTGGCTGCAATGTACCGTAGAGCTGACTGACTGACCGATCGAAGTCCCAGATGAAGCGCATGCCAGGTATCGCACTTTCTACCCGCTTGAGCTTTTCGTCCTCGGGATCTACGGAAACACCGAAGAAGCAGACGTGATCGTCATTGAACCGTTGGCGATGGGCCCGAGCACCTTCCAGAACTTTAATTGATGCGGGATCAGCCGCGGAACCAAAAAAACAAAGCACGACATACCGACCGGCGATAGTGTCGAAACAAAAGCGCTCTCTTTGTTGAGTGCGGCAATGGAACCAAGGGGCAGGTCCACCGATTGAAAAGGCTGTGGCGCGCATCACAACTCCTTGCAGGTAGGCAGTGGATCGCTATCAGGAAAAACGCCAGGCACTCCAAGCGTGAAGGTAAAACTAGTTCAGTCTTGTTGAAGCTGCCCAGAACGCAGATCGTGATTGCTCGGCTGCCTGACCAAACGCTGGCAGATTTCATGTAGCAACGCAGACTTTAAAACCGTGCATGCGTTTTCCCACAGCCTGGACCTGAACAGGGAACTGGCCAGGCTCTTTAAGCTGATATCATTCAAACACTTGCAAAAGGAGTAGGAAAATATGAATCGTCGTAAAAAAATAAACCAGTTGTTAAAGGCTAACGCTAAAAAGGCCAGTGCCAAATTGGCACCGAAAAACAAGTCAAAATACATCAGTAAAGCGGACCGGTTGAAACTGGCTGCTGAATCCAGTCAGGACTCCAGCATTTGCGCTGAGAGCTGATCCATATTGTCGTTCGCCACAAGAAGGGCGGCATGGCGTTTGAGTGAGTCCCGTAC
>NZ_JBGCUL010001252.1:0-1149 GCF_054177685.1 Pseudomonas sp. P5_A2_2 | reverse complement strand
GTGCTGATGGGGTACTTCAACCCGATCCACATGTACGGCGTACCGCGCTTCATTGCCGAAGCCAAAGAGGCCGGCGTTGACGGCCTGATCGTGGTCGACCTGCCGCCGGAGCATAACGGCGAACTGTGCGACCCGGCGCAGGCCGCGGGCCTGGATTTTATCCGCCTGACCACGCCAACTACCGACGATGTGCGCCTGCCGACCGTTCTCAACGGCAGCTCCGGTTTCGTCTACTACGTCTCTGTGGCTGGCGTGACTGGTGCCGGGGCCGCCACGCTCGAACACGTCGAGGAAGCGGTCGCCCGTCTGCGCCGCCATACCGACCTGCCGATCAGCATCGGTTTCGGTATCCGTACCCCAGAGCAGGCGGCGTCCATCGCTCGCTTGGCTGACGGTGTGGTGGTGGGGTCGGCATTGATCGACCAGATCGCCAATGCGGCAACCGCAGAACAGGCCGTCGACGGTGTATTGAGCCTGTGCTCGGCGTTGGCGGACGGCGTGCGTAAAGCCCGCGTCAGCTAAGGGTAAAGTTCCTGATACAGAGGAATTAGAGCCTCGCGGCACCGACAAAACAGCAAAAAGGGCTTCAGGACTGTGTTCTGAAGCCCTTTTTGCTGTGTGTGGCTGAACGATGTAAACCTTGTGGGAGCAAGCTCGCTCCCACAAGGTTGCGCTATCAAGGCAATTCTATCCCGCCTGACGCCTTGTGCAGTTTGCGCAAGTGCTCGCCAATCTGTTTCACGTTGGCCTCATTGGCAGCCATTTCGGCGGCACGGCCCGGTTCAAGCAACGCTCTCACTTCCTTGTCCAGATCCCCGGACAGTGCCAGGAGCTGCTTCTGGCGCTGGCTGCTTTCCGATTCCAGATGCTCCCACTCGCTCGGTTGCGGCAAGCCATAACCGTTGGTGCCCAGCAGCTCCGCCGGCCGGCTGAGGAAGCCACTGTTGGCGAGAATGTCCTTGAGCGTCTCGTTGGCCTTGTCCATGCCGCCATTCTTCAGTTCTCGGGCGCCCAGATAACGCTGTTTCACTTCATCCTGGGCCAACAGCAGTTGCCGACGAAAACTCGCTTGCTCCAGCAGAAGCAACGCCGCACTGGTGCGCAAATCAGCCTGCTCGAACCATTGCCGACGCTCCGCGGCTTTCAAGT
>NZ_JBGCUL010001251.1:0-1150 GCF_054177685.1 Pseudomonas sp. P5_A2_2 | reverse complement strand
CAACCTCGGCGAGCGTTATGCGGTCGAGGAAATCACTGCCCAGACCATCGATCCGGATTTTTCCCGCAACGCCAAAATCCATCGTGCCTGGAAAATCATGGCTCGTTGACACCTGGATCTGTGTAGGAGCGAGCTCTGCTCGCGATGGTCGACAACGATAACGCGTGCTTTCTGAATGCACGCGGTGTTCTTGAGTCCATCGCGAGCGAGCTCGCTCCTACAGTGCTGGTCAAATTAGTGGCTAATAGCTATAACTCAGTCCATGGCCAAAGGGCTTCTCCGCACCTGGCGTTTTGAGTTTGCGTTTTATGTCGTTGCACGCCGTGCGCCCCAAGATCCTGGGTTTTATCAGTGAAGATGTTTCGGCCTGGCTGGTCGCGCTGCTGGCATTGCTTGTCGGCGGGGTGCTCACCGGGTTGCTGGCGTGGTCGACGCTGAATCTGTATCACCATCAATTGCGGCAACGTTTCCAACTGCTGGCCAGTGAGCGTTACAGCCGTATCGAAGAGCGTTTCGAAGATCAGGAGCAGCGCCTCGATGGCCTGCGCCGGTTTTTCGCCAACTCCGAATCGGTTTCTCGAGCGGATTTCGACGGTTACACCCAGCCTTTACTGCTGCGAACCCAGGCTTACTCCTTTGCCAAACGGGTCACTCGTGACGAGCGGGCGGCGTTCGAGGGGCGAGTGCGTGACGAAGGCTTGAGCAGCTTCACCCTGAGAGAACTCAACGCTGACGGCCAATTGCAACTGGCCGGTGAGCGAGATGAATACGTAGCGGTCCTGTATAGCCAGACGCAAAGCAGACTCGGCCCCCCCCTCGGTTACGACTTGCTGGCCCAGCCGCTACGGCGTGCCACGCTCGATCGGGCCGATCAGCGTGGTGGCATGGCAGTGTCGCAACCGATGCATCTGGTGAGTATCGAGCCGGCTTATGCGCGAGGCGTGCTGCTGGTCGCGCCGGTCACGCAACGCAACAGTCAAGACCTCAATCTCACGAAGCCCTACGGTTATGTCATGKCAGTGATCAGCATGCGCCAGTTGCTGGCGGACGGACTGCCGGAAGCGAGCCGTGACTATCTCTCGGTGCGCATCCTCGATTTGTCGACCGACAAGCAGCACGAGGTGCTGTTCGAGTCGGCCAACCCGCCGGC
>NZ_JBGCUL010001250.1:0-1151 GCF_054177685.1 Pseudomonas sp. P5_A2_2 | reverse complement strand
GGTCACTGATTGTCAGTGATCGGGTTTAGTAGCCCGTGGTTACTCAAGGCGCATAGCCCATCAAACAGTCAGGTATCCCATCCCTGCACTTTATGGTGGCTGTGTGCAGGGCGCCCTCGGGCGCGCCGGCTCCTTGGGTCCCCGGTCTACTAACCTGCGCACAGCTACCACCCTTCTTATTAGTAGAGAAGCGGTGGTAGCTCATACTTACAGGACCCAAATCATGTTCAAAGTTACTCCAAATCCGCCGGACTCCGACCCGGCATCCCCGTACGAAAGCCCCGATTCAAAACAATTCCACGAAGCCGCCGAGCGCGCCCTCGATCACGACTTCAACCCGGGCCCCAACATCATGGCCACTCCGCGCACACCCAGCTCCATGTTCATCGTCAACCCCGAACTCAGTACCGAAACCCTGCTGGTGCATGCGTGCGAATCGCTGGCTTCGGCCAATGTCATGGCCAACGATCTGGTGGATCATCTGCAGGGGACAAGTCGCCATGCGCTGTTGGGGATTGCGCAGGTGATCATGCTCGGGGAACTGGCGGTGAATCGGGCGCTGRATCGGCTTGATCCGTCTTAGTTATCTGAGTCAGTGCAAGACAACCTGTGGGAGCGAGCTTGCTCGCGATGACGGTGTGTCAGGCACTGATGATTTAGACTGATACTCCGCTATCGCGAGCAAGCTCGCTCCCACAGGGGGGGCTGTTTTCCAGCAATGGATCTTCATTTCAGATGGCGATAGCTCGGGATCGCGGAACCGAGCACCACCGCCCCCGCCGCAATCGCCAGCCAGAACCCGCTGCGTGCGCCGAAGGCATCCACCAGCCAGCCGGAGCCGGCGGCGCCGATCGCCACGCCGATGCTCAGGCCGGTGACCAGCCAGGTCAGGCCTTCGGTGAGTTTGGCCGGCGGCACGATCTGCTCCACCAGGGCCATGGCGACAATCAGCGTGGGGGCAAAAAACAGGCCGGCGACAAACACCGCCAGGGACAAGCCGAAAATGTTCACCGCCAGCAGCAACGGCAAGGTGGTCACCGCCGTCGCTACCCCGCCGTACAGGAACAGGCGTGCCAGCGGCACTTTCGAGCGTAGTGCGCCGAACGCCAACCCGGCCAGGCATGAGCCGATGGCGTACACCGACAGCACGA
>NZ_JBGCUL010001249.1:0-1151 GCF_054177685.1 Pseudomonas sp. P5_A2_2 | reverse complement strand
CACATAAGTCTCTCATGACGACAAAGCCTTTAGAAAAACTAAACACCCCGCGTCAAAAGCAGCCTTTCGGCCACTCCTTCCCCACCCTATCGTTCTCCCCACTCGCAAGGAGCACTTCGTTCCCGCTTCCTTGCAAATCGAGGAGCGATAATGATCGATGTCTTAATCATAGGGGGTGGCAACGCTGCCTTGTGCGCCGCTCTGATGGCGCGAGAAGCGGGCGCCAGCGTGGTGCTGCTGGAAGCCTCTGCGAAAATCTGGCGCGGTGGCAACTCCCAACACACCCGTAACCTGCGGTGCATGCACGACGAACCGCAGGACGTGCTGATCGATGCCTATCCGGAGGAGGAATACTGGCAAGACCTGTTGAAGGTCACCGGTGGCCTCACGGATGAAAAGCTTGCACGCATTGCAATTCGGGCATCGTCTTCTTGCCGCGATTGGATGCGTTCACACGGCGTGCATTTTCAGCCACCGCTGTCCGGCGCGCTGCACGTGGCGCGGACCAATGCATTTTTTATGGGAGGCGGCAAAGCGCTGGTCAATGCGTATTACCGCAGCGCCGAGCACTTGGGTGTAAAAGTTCGCTACAACACGCAAGTGACCGACATCGAATTGGATGAGGGAAAATTCGTCGCCGCCCACGTGGGCGAACATGAGGTCGATGGTCAGCGTGTCGCCGCAGAACGCATTGAAGCCCGGGCCTGCGTGTTGGCGGCCGGCGGCTTCGAATCCAACCGTGAATGGCTGCGCGAAGCCTGGGGTCAGAACGAACGCGGTGAATGGCCATCGGACAATTTCCTGATCCGGGGCACTCGATTCAACACCGGTATTTTGCTACGGCGCATGCTGGACCTTGGCGCAGATGTGATTGGCGATCCGACGCAAGCACACATGGTCGCGATTGATGCCCGCGCGCCACTCTACGACGGCGGCATCTGCACCCGAATCGACTGCGTATCTCTGGGTGTAGTGGTCAATCGTGATGGCGAACGCTTCTACGACGAAGGTGAGGATTTCTGGCCAAAACGTTATGCGATCTGGGGGCGTCTGGTGGCCGGACAACCCGGTCAGCAGGCGTATTCGATCATCGATCAACAAGCCATCGGCTGCTTCATGCCGCCGGTCTTTCCCGGAACCACCGCCAATAC
>NZ_JBGCUL010001248.1:0-1152 GCF_054177685.1 Pseudomonas sp. P5_A2_2 | reverse complement strand
CGTTCGGCCTGGCGAGTGGCCAGGGCTGCGTTGGCGCGGTCGACAGCGAGGCGGAAGTCGTCGCCTTCGAGTTTGATCAGCAACTGGCCTTTCTCGACATGCTGGTTGTCCTGCACCAGTACCTGATCGATGCGCGCGCCCAATTGGCTCGACACACGGGTGATCTCGCCCTGGACATAAGCGTTGTCGGTGCTTTCATAAAAGCGCCCCTTGAAGAACCAGTGGGCAAACAGGCCCCCTGCAATCAACAGGACCATCAGCAGGAAGGTGAAGAGGCGACGCTTGAGTTGGGCAGGCATGGGGAAAACTGTAGTTGAGAAATTGTAAGAGAAGTTATCAGCAGGCRAATCTGGCATACAGCCGATAAACGGTAAATGCCATCGACCGATATCCGCGGCATACGGGCGTTACAGCCGCAACCTTGGCTTAAATGCCCTGTTCGCTGGAGCCGGGCGGGTGTCGCCTGTTACCATTCGCGCCTTGTTTGAACTTTGCTTTTTTTCTTTTCGAGACATGCCATGACCACCGTCCGCACTCGCATCGCGCCATCGCCTACCGGGGATCCCCACGTAGGTACCGCTTACATCGCCTTGTTCAACTACTGCTTTGCCAAGCAGCACGGCGGTGAGTTCATCCTGCGGATCGAAGACACCGACCAACTGCGTTCGACCCGCGAGTCCGAACAGCAGATTTTCGACGCCTTGCGCTGGCTGGGGATCGACTGGAGCGAAGGCCCGGACGTCGGCGGCCCGCACGGTCCATACCGTCAAAGCGAGCGCGGCGATATTTATCAGAAGTATTGCCAGCAACTGGTCGACCTGGGCCATGCGTTCCCGTGCTTCTGCACCGCCGAAGAACTGGACCAGATGCGCGCCGAGCAAATGGCCCGTGGCGAAACCCCGCGCTACGACGGCCGCGCCTTGCTGCTGTCCAAGGAAGAAGTCGCCCGTCGCCTGGCGGCTGGTGAGCCCCACGTTATCCGCATGAAAGTACCGAGCGAAGGCGTCTGCGTGGTGCCGGACATGCTGCGCGGCGACGTTGAAATCCCGTGGGACCGTATGGACATGCAAGTCCTGATGAAGACCGACGGCCTGCCGACGTACTTCCTGGCCAACGTGGTCGACGATCACCTGATGGGCATCACCCATGTAT
>NZ_JBGCUL010001247.1:0-1156 GCF_054177685.1 Pseudomonas sp. P5_A2_2 | reverse complement strand
GCCCCGACTTCACCGTCGAACTGGCTGTGACGCGCCTTGGTATGGCCGATGAGTCGTCCTCCCGTGGCGTGCCGGTGATCCTGCTGCACGGCAGCTTTTCCAATCGCCGGTTCTGGTTTTCTCCCAAGGGCCTGGGATTGGGCGCTTATCTGGCCCGACTGGGGTTCGACGTCTGGATTCCGGAAATGCGCGGTCACGGCTTGTCCCAGCGTAACCACGACTACCGCAAGAATCGTGTCGCCGACTACGCTCGCTATGATCTGCCGGCCATAGGTGCATTTGTCCGTGAGCAGAGCGGGCAGGTGCCGCACTGGATCGGTCACTCGCTGGGCGGTACTACCCTGGCCGCAGCGCTGGGTGGCGAGTACATCGGAGAGCCGGTGGTGGCTTCCGCGGCGTTTTTCGGCACCCAGGTGAGCCGCACCTACTGGCCATTGAAGATTCCACCAGTGGAGTGGAGCGGTCGCTTCATTCTCAAGCGTTTTGCCCAGTTGTCGGGCTCAAGGCTCAAGCGCGGCCCGGAGGACGAGCCCATCGGCCTGGCCCTGGAAAGCATGCGCTGGTTCGGCTTGTTCGGGCGCTTCGGCGATGCCGACAAGGACTGGTGGAAAGGCCTGGCCGAGGTCAAGTTACCCGTATTGGCGGTCAGTGCCGCGGGTGATCATCAGGACCCGGCCTGGGCGTGTCGCAAACTGTTCGAGCAGTTTGGTTCCGAGCACAAGCAATTCATCAATCTGGGGCGCGAGCAGGGCTTCGGCGACAATTTCGGTCACGTGGAAATGCTTGTCAGTAAGGCGGCCCAGGCTGAAGTCTGGCCTTTGGTGACTCGCTGGCTGGCCGATCAGCAGACACCTTTGCCGGGAGCGCAACAGGATTTTGCCGCGRCAATCTGAGGCTGACGCTCTAACAAGGGCATTTCGCTCTGATCGGCTTGCGGCTAAGATATGACGCATTGAGCTGTTCTGGTCACTTTCCGTGGCTGAGTCATCACCGATGTTCGTGCTGTCTTCCTCTTTACAGGAGTTTCTCGATGATCCATTACCTCACGCCCGACCTGTGCGACGCCTATCCGGAACTGGTGCAGGTGCTGGAACCGATGTTCAGCAATTTTGGCGGCCGTGATTCCTTCGGCGGCGAAATCGTGACCATCAAGTGC
>NZ_JBGCUL010001246.1:0-1157 GCF_054177685.1 Pseudomonas sp. P5_A2_2 | reverse complement strand
ACTGTGCCCGGCAGGCTGTCCTGGTGCGCGACATGAAAAACCCGGGGCAGAAAATTGGCAACGACGTGTGGTGCCATCTGCCTGACGAAGCCTGGGCGATCCTGCACACCATGCCTAAGGTGGAGAGGGAGATCTTTCCCTACAATGCCAAGTCAGTATCAGCGTCCTTTACGCGGGCCTGCCCGCTGCTGGGGATTGAAGACCTGCACTTCCATGATCTGAGGCACGAAGGGGTGAGCCGGTTGTTTGAGTTGGACTGGGACATTCCGAGGGTGTCGAGTGTTTCGGGTCACAGGGACTGGAACTCGTTACGTCGATACACGCATCTGCGGGGGCGAGGCGATCATTATAAAAATTGGAATTGGTTGAAGCGGGTTCTAGCTCAGCCGTGAGGTCAGATTTGTTTTGTGCTCTGGGAGGGGATAATGCTGGATATGGATGCGCGGAAGCTCACGGCTTTTTTTCGAAACAACTTTGTGAGTTTGTTGATCGTTTCGATCGGCTTTGCGGGGTTCGGGTACAAACTATGGGAGGTGCATCAGGCCCAGGAATACGAGGCGAAAGTTTTAGCAAGCAAGCTAGTAGCCATCAATGATTTGATGGTCGTGTTCGAGAAGGACAAGGCGAGCGTGGCGGTCGAACAAGCAAAGCGCGATTTAGAGCTACAAAAAAGAGAGTTTTTGGTTGGGCGTGCAGAATCGGAAGTAGCCAAACAACAGCTGGATATTGCTTATCGAGAGAAGACGGTTATCGAGTCGACTCAGCAGTTAAAGACAGTGCAACAATCGCTCAGCAAGGAGCAGCAGGTAGCTGATGCGGAGGATAGGATTCAAAAAGTCATCTTTGAGTTTTCCGAGCTAGGAGTGAACCTTAATGACAATTATCGCTGCTTGGATGGCGGGCCATTGAGAAGATATAACTCAGCCAAAGCCAAGTTTTTACAGATATATTCGTTAGTCAAAGCCAATTCATTAGACGCAAAGTACGTAGATTTCATCCGGCAAAATATGCCTCAAAAAGACTGGTATGGGTGTTAAGCAAGGGGTGCGAAATTGCACTCCACTTGACCACCCGCTTGCATTCGACCTGACCAGTCATTTGCATTCGTTCTGACCACCGATTGCATCGGATGTGACCCGATTGCATCGGATGTGACC
>NZ_JBGCUL010001245.1:0-1161 GCF_054177685.1 Pseudomonas sp. P5_A2_2 | reverse complement strand
GGCAAAGCCGGCCGTAGCGGCACCCAGGACGATATTGTCTACGCGCATATCTTCGAGGCCATCCTCGAACAGCGCCTGGCGCCCGGCACCAAGTTGAGCGAAGAAGCGCTGGGGGAAATTTTCGGGGTCAGCCGCACCATCATTCGCCGCGCCTTGTCGCGCCTGGCCCATGAAGGCGTGGTGCTGTTGCGTCCGAACCGCGGTGCCGTCGTCGCCAGTCCGAGTGTCGAGGAGGCGCGCCAGGTGTTCATGGCCCGGCGTCTGGTCGAGCGCGCGATCACTGAGCTTGCGGTGCAGCACGCCACCGCCGAGCAGATCGCCGAACTGCGCCAGATGGTCAACGACGAGCGCGACAGCTTTTCCCGTGGCGACCGTGGTGCCGGCATCCGCCTGTCGGGCGAATTCCACCTGAAACTGGCCGAAGCGGCGAAAAACGCCCCGTTGATCAGTTTCCAGCGCAGCCTGGTGTCCCAGACTTCGCTGATCATCGCCCAGTACGAAAGCGGCAACCGCTCCCACTGCTCCTACGACGAGCACACCCAGTTGATCGACGCCATCGAAAAACGCGACGCTGAACTGGCGGTCGACCTGATGATGCACCACATGGATCACATCGACAGCAAGCTCAACCTCGACGAAGAAAGTGCTTCGGATGATCTGCATGCGGTGTTCTCGCATTTGTTGCAGACCAAGAAGCCAGGGCGGTCGACCGCGAAACTCTGATAGACCGCGTCGCGCCTATCGCCAGCAGGCTGGCTCCCACAGGGTTTTGTGTCGAATGCGAAATTTGTGATCACTGAAGATCAACTGTGGGAGCGAGCCTGCTCGCGATGACGATCTGACAGGCAATAAAAATCCCCCGGGCTGTACAGCGACGGGGGATTTTTTATGGGCGCAAACTTTTAGCGCTGATGCACCAGATTCCCCGCCGCATAAGTCTGCAGCACAGTCCGGTCATCACCCAGCGTCATCAACACAAACAACGTCTCGGCGATGTTATTGGCCTGCTTCAGGCGATAGCCCAGCAGCGGCGTGGCGTTGTAGTCCAGCACGAGGAAGTCGGCGTCGGTGCCCGGTTGCAGGTTGCCGATCTTGTCTTCCAGGCGCAGTGCACGGGCGCCGCCGAGGGTCGCCAGGTACAGCGACTTGAAGGGGCTCAGG